>JBLMXA010000530.1:0-10143 GCA_050257515.1 Acidobacteriota bacterium
GATCGTCGAGACGATGCGAACGGGGCCGTCGCGCGCGAGCTGGGCGCCTCCCGTGCTGCCCGCGCCGATCTCGAACGCGAACGCCGAGGCGAAGCTCGACAAGCGCGCCCGCCGCCAGCAGAAGATGACCGCGATGTTCGGCCGCGCCGACGGCGAGACCGACGATCAGTACCGCGCGCGCATCCTGCCGCTGCTCGAGGCCGCGCTCGCCCTGCCGCGCAAGCGCATCGAGGCGATGCGCAAGCTCGCCGAGGAGAAGGCGCACGTCACCGAATCGCAGTCGCAGCAGCTCGACGCCTCGTTCCAGAAGACCTACCAGGACGTGCTCGACTACACGAACAAGGCGATCGCCGACGGCACGCTGTCTCCGTACGAGCGCAACATCGCCAACTGGCTCGAGTTCGGCGGCGGCCTCGGCACGATCCTGCAGGACGCGGACGGCCAGATCGGCCACATCCTGTCGCCCGATCAGATGCAGTCGATGTACGACAGCGGCTTCGAGTGGGGCGAGTACCTCGGGCTCGAGGCGCCATGGGAGAAGCTCATGCCTCCTCCACCACCTCGACGCTGACGGCGGTGCACTCCAGAGAATAGGGAGTAAAGAACAGCGAACCGAGAAGTCTGAAGTTCCGGAAATTCTGACTTCTCGGTTCTCTGTTGCCTATTCCCTATTCTCTGGCTCTGTCAGGGGCACGGCATCTGGACGCCGCTCGGGTGCTGCAGCGCGTACACGCCATCGCCGAGCTGCCCGCTCGTGTCGAGGCCCCAGCACGTCACCGTGCCGTCGGCGAGCAACGCGCACGCGTGGCTGCCGCCGGTCGCGACTTGCATGACACCCGAGATGCCCGGCACCTGGGTCGCCATGCCGCGCGAGTTGTACTGGCCGTCGCCGATCTCGCCGAAGTAGCCCGGGCCCCAGCACCACACGGTGCCGTCACTGCGCTGCGCGCAGCTCGCGTCGAAGCCGACCGCGAGCGCGCGCGCGCTCGCCAGCCCCATCACCGACGCCGGGCTCGACTGCGCGTACTGCGACTGGCCGTTGCCGACGCGGTAGCTGTCGTCGTAGCCCCAGCACTTCGCGGTGCCGTCGCTCGCGAGCGCGCACGTGTTGTCGCCGCGCGCGTAGATGTGCATCGTGTTCGCGACGCCGCCGATCATCTGCGGCGCGCCGGTATCGACGCAGCAGCTGCCGATGCCGAGCTGACCGTGATCGTTGTTGCCCCAGCACTCGACGGCCCCGCCGCTGCGCAGCACGCACGTGTGCCCGCCGCCGGCCGCGACCTCGGTGACGTCGGTGAAGCCGCCGGCGGGCACCGCGGTATCGCCGTACTGGACGCCGACGCACAGCGCCTGGCCGTTCACCACGTTGCACGTCGTGTTGTCGCCGAGCGCGAGCTTGGTCGGGGGGCCGAGCTGCGAGACGAACTGCGGGACCGGCGAGTCGAACGTGCTCATCGTGCCGAGCTCGGAGTCGCCGTCGTTGCCCCAGCAGAACAGGTTGCCGCTGTCGTCGATCGCGCACGTGTGATCGCCGCCGGCGACCAGCGCCGTGACGGCGCCGAGGCCGACGACCGGCTCGGGCAGCGCGCTCAGCACGTTGTTGCCGGTGCCGAGCTGGCCGCTGTCGTTGGCGCCCCAGCACTCCACGCGATCCGCGAGCGCGGCACACGTGTGGCCGCCGCCCGCGGTGATCGCGGTCGCGCCGGTGATGCCGGGGACCGGCTGCGGCGCGCCCTGCGAGGTGCGCCGGCCATCGCCGAGCTGGCCGCGCAGGTCGGCGCCCGCGCAGCGGATCGCGCCCTTGTCGTCGACCGCGCACGTGCTCGCGCCACCGGCGCCGAACCCGCGCTTCGCGCCCATCAGGCTCAGCGTGGCGACCGTGCGGTAATTACGCGGGTCGCCGTTGCCGAGCCGGGCATCGCCGTCGTAGCCCCAGCACCACAGCTGGCCCCGATCGTCGCGGCCGCACGCCTGCGCGCCGCCGGCGGCGAGCGCGTGCAGCGGCACCGCGGACAGCACCGGCACCGGGAGCGCCGAGCCCGTCCCCGACCCTTGCTGGCCGTTGCCGAGCTCGCCCTCGTCGTTGGTGCCCCAGCACCACACCGCGCCGCCCGCGTCGTTCGCGCAGGTGAAGCCGCCGCCCGCGGCAACGCCGACGACCGGCGGCAGCATCATCACCGCCGTCGGCGTGGCCTTGCTCGTCATCGTGCCGTCGCCGAGCTGGCCGCTCGAGTTCTGGCCCCAGCAGCGCAGCGTGCCCATGCCGTCGACGGCGCACGTCGTGTCGTCACCGGCCGAGATCGCGGTCGCCGCCGGCAGACCGTTGACGGGGCTCGCCATGTTGCGATTGCTCGTCGAGCCGTCGCCGAGCTGGCCGTCGTCGTTCGAGCCCCAGCACTGCACCGCGCCGTCGCCGGCGAGCACGCACGCGTGCGCCGAGCCGACGGCGAGCGCGGTCGCGCCCGAGACGTTCTTGACCTGCACCGGCGTGCGGCTATCGCTGTTCGTGCCGTCGCCGAGCTCGCCGGCATCGTTGTGCCCCCAGCACCAGACCTCGCCCTTGGTATCGAGCGCGCAGCTCGACGCGCCGCCGGCGCCGACGGCGATTGCGTTCGACACCATCTTCACCTGCACCGGGACCGTGCTGTCGGTCGCGGTGCCGTCGCCGAGCTGACCGAAGTCGTTCGCGCCCCAGCACCACACGGTGCCGTCGTTGCGGATCGCGCAGCCGTGCTGGTCGCCGGCCGCGACCGCCTTCGAGCAGGCCGGTGGGGTCGGATCGACCGGCACGCACACCTTGCTCTCGCAGATGAAGTTCGCCGGGCACGCGCCGTCGGCGTTGCACTGGTAGTTCGTGCCCGTGTAGTCGACGTTGAGCGAGCACGCGGTCAGGGCCACGAGGAGCAATCGCTTCAAAACGAGCCTCCGATCACGAGTGCGCCGCCGCCGCGCGCCGGTACCGCCGACACCTGCACCTGTTCCTGCTGCGGCCGCGTGAAGTACAGGATCGCCGTGCCGATCGCGAACGCGCCGGTGAGCGCGGCGCCGACGTCGGTGATGAACAGATCGCGACGCGCCCGCGACTCGACGCCCTGGGCGTCGGCGTACGGATGGTCGAGGCTCGTCGCGTTGAGGTGGTTCAGGTCGGAGATGTCCGAGTACGTCAGGTACGCGAACGCGCCGGTGCCGAGCGCGGCGACCGCCGTCGCGATGCCCCACGTGCGGTGGCTCGCGTACCAGCTGCGCGGCTCGGCCGGCGGCGGGGGCGCGTGCTTCGTCACCTTGACCTCGTGCGGCTCGTGGCGTTCCTCGTGCTGCTCGCCTTCCGAGCCGGTGATCACGATCGGTACCTCGCGGCTGCCGAGCACGGCGACCTCGTTGCCGTGCGCGTCGAGCGCCTCGACGCGCAGGTCGAGCCGCTTGCCGCGCGGCAGCTCGACGGTGATCTTGCCCTTGCCGTCGCGCTCGAGCTTCTCCTCCGGCTTGCCGTCGGCGACGACGTGCACGCGCGCGCGCACGATCCCGATCGGATCGCTGACGACGACGAGCGTGACGCTCGGCGGCTCCGCGGTGGTCTCGGTCTTGACCTCGAGCTTGCCGGCCGTCTTGCGCGCGGCGTCGAACGGCCGCGTGATCTTCGGCGACGTGCCCGCGGGCAGCGCGGCCTTCGGATCGAGCGCGAGCCACTTGCCGAACGCGGCCTGCGCGATGCTCGCGTCGCCGACGGCGGCCTCGACGATGCCGGTCAGCTTGTAGATCTCGGCGAGCTCGTCGGGGCTGGCCGTGCCGGCCGCGAGCGCCGCGGTGAGCTGCGTGCGCGCGGCGAGGTAATCCGAGTTGTCGACATCGCGGCGCGCCTCGTCGAGCGGCGCGTCGTCGGCACGCGCCGTCCCGGCGAGCGCGACGAGCGCCGCCAGTGTGATGCCCAGCCCCCGCATCTCGCAGAAAAGCTTACCACTCGATGCGGCACGGAGGCGCGGTCTTGCCCGACTCGATCGTCACCGTCGTCGTCTGCGTCGCGCCCGACTGAGAGACCGCGCGCACGCCGTGCTTGCCCGGCGGCAGCGAGATGTGGACGAGCGGCGTCTCGCCGAGCTTCTTGCCGTCGACGTAGATCACCGCATACACCGGCTTGGCATCGATCGTGACGAACCCCGGAGGCCCGCTCGCGGCCCTCTCGACCTTCTCGGTCTTCTCGGTCTTCTCGACCTTGTCGGCGGGTAGCGGATGTGGACGCGGGTGCGCGGGTGTGATCGGCTTTACATCGTGCGGCTTCGCCGGCTCCGGCGACGGCTCGACCGTGGCGACCGCGCCGGCGTCGATCGCGACGGCCGCGGGCGGCGGCGGCGGCGGCGCCGGCGCGGCAGGCGGCTGTGCCGGGAGCGCCGGCTTCGAGCTCATCGCGATCTTGTGCTCGGGCTCGCCGACCGCGGCCGACGTCTTCGTCAGGTTCATGTACAGGAACGCGCCGGCCGCGGCCGCGACCGCGACCGCGACGAGCGCGATGATCCACGGCAGCCTCGCCGGCGGCGGCGCCTGCGCGATCACGACACCGGACTGCGCGCCGGGCGGCACCGGGGTCAGCTCCGACGACGACTGGTAGCGCCACTCCGCGGGTGCCACGGGGTACGGCTGCGACCTGCGCTCGCTGACGGCCGAGTACGGCTGCGACGTGCGCTCGGTCGCGACGTTGTACGGCCGCGAGCCCGGCAGCGGCGTGAACCCGCTCGACGACACCTCGTCGTCGAGCGACGACAGCGCGTCCTGCACCGCCGCGTACTGCGCGACCTCGGCCTGCGCGGCCTCGACGCGACGCTGCAGGTTCGACACCGGCGTCGTCGACAGCTCGGCGCCGTGCGCGACGAGCTCGCTCGTGTGCTCGAGATCGAACTGCCCGCCCTCGCGCGCGATGCGCAGCATCGAGTGCTGGTCGGCGAGCCGCGACGCGAACGCGTTCGTGGTCTCGTCGCCGATCGCCGAGGCCGGCAGCGCGCCGCCGAGCGGCCCGACGGCCTGCGCGAGCGCCTCGCCGAGCGCGCGCGCGCTCGCGAACCGCTGCTCGCGATCGCGCGACAGCGCGCGGGTGATCGTGTCGGCGAGCAGCGGCGGCACGTCGGGACGGAACTCCTGGACGTCGGGGATCGGGTCGGTCGTGATCGCCTGGAACGTCAGGAACTCGGTGTCGCGCTTGAACAGGTGCCGCTGCGCGAGCGTCTCCCATAGCACGATGCCCATCGCCCACACGTCCGTGCGGCGATCGAGCCTCTCGTTGCGCAGCTGCTCGGGCGACATGTACGCGTACGTGCCCTTCATCGCGCCGGTCGACGTCTTGCTGCGCGCGTCGGTGACCTTCGCGATGCCGAAGTCGAGCACCTTGACGATGCCGTCGACGGTGACGAACAGGTTCTGCGCCGAGATGTCGCGATGGACGACGCCGAGCAGCTGGCCATCGGTCGCCTTCAGCTGGTGCGCGTGGTGGAGGCCCTCGCACGCCTGCACGCCGACGCCGGCGACGAACCGCGGATCGGGCCGGCGCGAGTAGTAGTCGATGCGGCGAAACACCGAGAGCGGGACACCCTCGAGGTACTCCATCGCGATGTAGTAGGCGCCGTGCCACTCGCCGAGCTCGAACACCTGGCACACGTTCGGGTGCGAGATGCGTGCGGCGACGCGCGCCTCGTCGAGGAACATCGTGACGAACTGCGGATCCTTCGCGAGGTGCGGCAGGATGCGCTTGATGCAGACGAGCTTCTCGAAGCCGCCGTCGCCGGCGAGCCTCGCGAGAAAGATCTCGGCCATACCGCCGGTCGCCAGCTTGGCGACGAGCGTGTACTTGCCGAAGCGGCGTGCGTCGGCGTTGGCCGGGACGACCGCGTCCATCACGGCAAGTGTAGCCTATAGGCCGATCCAGTAGTTAGCCTTCACCATCACGATGTTCTCCGCGCTCGCGCTCGCGAGCCCGGAGACATCGGTACCCAAGCGAAACCTACCGTCGTCGATCGTGGAGGTTTGCCCATGGCTCCAGATCGCGAACACGGTCGAACCGGGCAGGTACTCCCACCTCAGCACCACCGTCGAGCGGAGCTGCCGCACGTCGAAGTCGGGCTTGTCGAACGAGTAGGTGCCGCCGTAGCTCGCGTACACCGTGTCGCCCATGATCTGGTAATCGCTGCCCTGGAGCACGTGGAAGCGATCGGTGAAGCGATCCGCGCGCGGCGCGTTCACGTCCTTGTAGTCGCTGTAGCGACCTGCAGACACGAACGGCTGGGCGTACACCTGCAACGACAGGTGGGGTGAGAACGTCCAGTCGACCCGCGTCGTCAAGCTGACCGTCGTCTGCTGGATCCGTCCGAGCACGTAGTGCGGCACGCCCGAGGTGTCGTCCGCCTCGGCGACGTACTGCATCGGATCGTCGCGCACCGTGACCGCGGGATCGACGTAGAGATCGATGTTCGAGCGCGCCTGGATCGTCGTGCCGAGGTCGAGCTGCGTCGCGATCATGTCGCTCGTCCAGTTGCGCCTCGCGCTCGCGTTCAGGCTCGTCCACACGCGCTTGCGATTGTCGGTGGCGACGCCCGTACCGATCGCGCCGCTCGGATCGATGCGGAGCGCCGGCCCGCCGCGCAGCGCGATCGTGTCCCAGTGATCGTGGTTGACGTTGAACCACAGGTACGCCGACCAGTAGTTGTCGAGCTGCACGCTGCCGTTGCCCTCGACCCCGTAGGTGAGCATCGTCGGCTCGAAGTTGTTGAGCTCGAACACGTCGGAGTTGACCTGCCAGTTGAGCACGTGGCCGCTCGGCTCCTCGTCGTGGTACTGGCCCCACAAGAACGGGATCACGCGATCGGCGGAGGTCTGGAACCCGGCATCGTTGAGCTCGACGCCCGGCGTGCGCAGGTCGCCGCCGAAACCGTAGCGCCAGTGCTTGGTCGCGCCGAGCCGGCCGACGTTCCACCCCGCGGCGAGGCCGGCGAGCGACGTGCGCGCCGGATCGAGCGTGACGTCCTTCGCGCCGGGCCGCTGGTAGAGGTGCACGTTGTCGGTCTGGGTCGCGAGGATCGCCGCCGGCGTACCGTGCACCCAGCTGCCGTCGCCGTGGACGTCGAGCTGCCACGCGTTGTCGTCCCAGTGGTGCTGGACGAGCAGGCCGCCGGTGTACGCCTGATCGCGCAGCGAATTCGCGAGCGGATCGCCGCCGAACGCGCGATCGACCGCGGTGCCCGACGCGGCGACGACCGTGCCGCCGTCGTTGAAGTCGCGCTTGACGCGCGCGACCGCGTAGTTCGTCACCGGCGCGATCATCGGCTCGGAGCGCTTGCCCGTGTCGTCGACGACGGTCGTCGTCTCCGACCCGGTCACCGCATCGAGCAGGCCCACCGACCAGCCGTCGGTCTTGCCGGTCAGCTTCGCGGCGCCGTAGATCGTGGTCGCGCTCGGCGTGCGGACGAACTGGTAGCTCATGTCGGGCGCGGCCGGCACCGCGCCGATGCGCCGGCTGTAGAACGCGCCCTCGACCGTGCCGTCGCTGTTGCCGATCGGCAGCCGGAACAGGTCCATGCCCTCGAGGAAGAACGGCCGCTTCTCGGCGAAGAACAGCTCGGTCGGCCCGAGGTTGACCTGCGACGGATCGGCCTCGACCTGCCCGAAGTCGGGGTTGATCGTCGCCGACAGCGTGAACGCCGGCCCGAGGCCGTACTTGAGATCGAGGCCGATGTTCGCGCGCGAGCTGACGTGATCGTTCAGCGGATCGCCCGCGTCGATCGGCTCGACCGCGACGCCCGCGGTCGCGTACGGCAACAGCTCGAGGCGCGGCCGCTGCTGCAGGTGCTCGATCCCGTCGACGACGCCGAACTTGCTGACGATCTGCGGCCCCGTGCGCGGCCACGGCGACCACGTCGACTGCTCCTGCGTGCGGCCGACGATGCGCAGGATCTGGAAGCCCCACGCCTGCACGTCGCCGCTCGAGAACCGCAGCTGGTTGAGCGGGATGCGGAACTCGGCGGTCCAGCCCTGGTCGGTGATCGCGACGTCGCCGGTCCACACCGCGTCCCACGTGTCGTCGCCGGTCTGGTCGTCGTAGACGAGCTGGTCGCGCTGCACGCCGGCGGCGTCGAGCATGAACACGTAGCCGGTGCGGCGGTCGTGGTACGAGTCGATGCCGACCGCGATCCAGTCACCGGGCGAGTCGACGTCGCGGCGCGTGAGCAGCCGCCGGATCTGCGCCGGCTCGGGATCGTCGGCCCACACGCCGACGTAGAGCGCGGCGTCGTCGTAGAGGACCGCGAAGCGCGTGGCGTACTGCGGCTTGGCGCCGTCCTTCGGGAACCGCTCGGTGAACCCGCTCTGCTTCGGCGCCGCGGCCCACGCCGGCTCGTCGAGGTGGCCGTCGATCGTGATCGAGCTCGTCGTGCGCTGCGCGTGCGCGTGCACGCCGCCGGCGACCGGCGGCTGCGCCGAGGCAGACGCCGTCGCGAGCGCGAGCGCGACGAGGACGGATCGAGTCATGCGCCGGAGAGATCCACCACAGTGTGGGCCAGTGGACGCTCCATGAGCTACTGGAGTTGCGCGTCAGGAATTCCGGCGCTTCGCGTGCGACACCTGCGACGCCTGCGACGGCTCCTTGCCGGCCTCGTCGCGCACGCGCGCGTGCTCGAGCAGCAGCGCGGTGATCGACACCTGGAGCTCGTCGCGGCCGCCGATCGCGCACGGCGAGAACTCGAACTGTCCGTCTCGCCAGTCGAGCAGCATCATCAGCCGCTGCTTCGGCGCGCCGAACCCGCTCGACGCCTCGACCTTGAGGATCTTGCCGTCGGAGACGAACACGCGCGCGATCTCGCCGTTGCGCAGCAGCAACAGGATCCCCGACTTGCGCTCGAACTCGAACAGCGACAGCAGCGTGCCGAGGCCGATGTCGACGAGGTTGCCGCGCAGGCCCGGGTTCGTGATCGGCACGACCGGCGCGACGACGCGGTGGACGCGGATCACGAGCTCCTCGTCGAGGAACGGCCGCGGGATGTAGTCACGCACGCCGGCGCGATACGCCTCGAGCCGGCTGAGATCGGGCTCGTCGCCCATCAGCACGAGCGGCACGTCGGACAGCGACTGGTGCTCCGACATCGCGTACGCGAGGTCGATGCCGGTCATGCCGTCCTCGATCGACGCGGCGCACACGATCACGTCGGGCCGCCACACGTTGCACGCCTCGAGCGCCTCGGGCACCGACTCGCACGGCGTCACCTTGAAGCCCGCAGACTCGAGCGTGCGCGACACGCGCGTGCGCAACGGGCCGGTCGGCTCGACGACGATCGCCTGCGTCGTCGTCGACAGCCCGGGGTTCGTGATCTCGGTGCGCAGGCTGTCGACGTGCGCGCGCAGCTTGAGGCGCGCCGACTGCTCGTGGCCGATCAGCTCGAACCCCATCCCGGCGTGGCGGCCGAGCGCCTTGGCCGACGACGGCGTCAGCATGTGCGCGACGCGCGCCTTGAGCGTCAGCAGCGAGCCATCCGGCAGGGTCAGCCGGATCTCGGTCTCCTCGCCGACCGGGAGTAGCGCCTCGGTCCGGATGAACAGGCCTCGCGCGGAGATGTCCTCGGTCTCGGCCTCGACGGCACCCGATGGCCGGTCGAACTCGACACGGCATCGGCTGACCAGTCGCTGGTCGCGGCCCCGGCGCGCACTTGCCACTGATCACGAGGATAGCCCCGGGAGCGGGGATTGTGGAAATCCTTCGCATCTCGATTACTTGCCGATTCGTCTTGCGGGAGTCACAAGTTTTCAAGAATCTCTGAACGAACTTGATGCATCGCAGAGGGCGACGATGACGATCGCGACGACGTACCAGGCCCCCGGCGACGTGCCGGTGATCGACCGGCTCGCGTCGGTCAGCCGCGCGCGCGGCGCGCACGATCTCGGCGACCGGCTCGCCGCGCTCGCCCGCTGGGTGCGGGATGACCTCGCGAGCTTCGAGCGCGAGCTCGCGACGATCCCGCGCGGCGCGCGCGTCGTCCACGCGGCGGCGCACCACCTGCTCGATCTGCGCGGCAAGCACCTGCGCCCGCTGTGCGTCGCGCTCGCGAGCCGGCTCGGCGCCGCGCAGCCTGCCGCCGCGCCTGGCGACGGGTTCACCGGCCGCGCGCGCGACCT
>JBLMXA010000531.1:0-4513 GCA_050257515.1 Acidobacteriota bacterium
GGCGGCGGTGGCGGCGGCGGCGGCGGCGGCTCGAACGTGTGCGTGAAGTCGATGTCGACCTTGACGGGCTTGCCGCCGAACGTCGCCGGCTTGAACAGGAAGCTCTTCGCGGCCGCGATCACCGCGTCGTCGAACACGTTCGCGGGCGGCGGCTCGGGCGGCGTCACGAGCGTGACGTTGTCGACCGCACCGGTCTTGTCGATGCGCAGCTTGACCGTGACGACGACCGGCTGCGTGATCGCGGGCGCGCCGGGCGGCGCGGCGACGTCGGTCGAGCCGAGCGGCTGCGGCGGCTCGAACTGCGGCTGCGCGGGCGCGGCGTCACCGGGCGGCGGCGCGGCGGCATCCCCTGGCGGCGGCGGCGCGGCGTCCGCCGGCGGCGGCGCGTCGACGCCGGCGTCGGGTGGCGCCTGCGCGGCGGCGACGCGCGCGATCACGGCGAGCACGACGAGCGCGCGGACTAGCGCCACATGAAGCTCCACGACAGCGTGACGCCGGTGTGCGGCCAGTACTGCTCGCGCACGATCGGCTGCGCGTTGTCGGGGTTGACGATGCGCGTGTTGTTGACGCACGCGGTGTACTGACCGAGGACCTCGAGCTCGACGTTCGTCGTGCCGCGCGGGCCGAGCACGTAGCTGTACGTCGCGCGCGCGAGCGCGGCGGCGCCGACGCCCACGCACTGCGGCAGCGGCGGGTTCGAGCTGCCGAACGTGTACGAGCTATTGAGGTCCGAGCCGTACGGCATGACGTCGGGACGTCCGGTCGAGCCCTCGACGAAGCCGCCGAACCCGAAGCCCATCGCGAGCGAGAAGCTCGGCGTGACGTGCCACGTCGGATCGATCGTCCCGGAGAACCTGAGCCCCGACAGGCCGAGGTGCTTGGACACCTGCGCGTACTGGAACGTCGCGAGGAGCGACCAGTCGCGATCGAGGCGCAGGCCCGCGTGCAGCTGCGCGCCGAGCAGCCGACCGCTCGGCGTGCCGCGCAGGCCGATCATCTCGCCGCCGACGAAGCCGAGCGACAGCCGGAACCCCGGGCGCGTCCACGCGACGCGATCGGACTCGGTCGCGAGCGACAGCTTCGGCGGCTCCTCCTTCTGTTCCGTGAACGGCACCGTGCTGGTGCCCTTCTCCGTGTTCGCGGGCGCGGGCGCGTCGTCGGCGTGCGCGACGGCGCAGCACGCGACGAGGATGCCGACCGCGCGCTTCACTGCGGACACGGCCACCACGGCGGAGGAGCGTCGTTCCAGTCGGGCGTGCCGCAGTCCGGGCCCTCGCGGCAACCCTTCAGGATGTAGTGCGTGAGCCCGACGCACGAGTCGTCGCTGCGGCCCGAGAGCACCCACTCGACCACGTCCGACGGCGTGCCGAAGCTCGGGTAGTGCACGCACGCCGACACCCGGTTCGTCAGATCGGGCTCGCTGGCCGGCGGCTCGCGGTAGCGCACGGTGGAGTCGGTGATCCGCTCGGTGCACTTCTGCTCGGCGAGGTCGCGATTCGCCGGATCGCCGACCGGGATCGTGACGAGCGCGGCCTCGGGCGCGGTCTGCTGGCACTGCGACAGGTCGGTCTCCTGCGGCAGCGTGCCGTTCTGGGTCGCGCTGATCGCGTCGGCGATCGTGAAGCCGCTCGCCGCGAGCACCGAGAAGCCGGGCGGCGGATCGCCGCAGCCCGCGCGCGGGTAGAAGCCGCTCGGCACGAACGCGCCCTCGCGATACGCGGCCCGCTGATCCGGCTGGATCATCGTGACGAAGCTCGCGCCCCACACGACGTCGAGCGTCTGCGTCGGCAGCTGGCCGCCCATCGGCGGGCCCATGTCGGCCGGGCGGTTCGGCGCCGCGAGATCGAGCGTGCCGTCGCCGTCCTTGTCGTCGTAGAGCACGAAGTTGCCGTACGCGACGCGCGCGGTGAGATCGCCGACCATCACGTCGGCGGCGGGCAGCGTGTACAGATCGAGCTCGCCCGGCGTGCCGAGCTCGACCGGCACGCTCGCGGCCACGCGCGCGGGGACGTAGCCGAACGGATCGCGACAGCCGGCCTGGATCACCGCCGCGACCTGCTGCGCGTTGTCGCGCGGATCGATCGGCACGATGCACAGCGGCTCGATCAGCCACTGGCGGCCCCACACGAACGCGACCTGGAGGTCCGGCGAGCCCGGGATCGTGCCGGTGGCCTCGAGCTGGAAGCGCGCGAGCGGCGGCACCGGGCCGCCAAACCCGGAGACCTTGCCGCACGCGGCGAGCGCGCCGAGCAGCGCGAGCTGCTTCACGGCTGCCATCCGACCCCCATCTGGGCGACGAACCCGCCGCGCACGCCGCCGCTCGCATCGACGAGCAGCGACGGTCCCGCGCTGACGATCGCGAGCCACGGCCCGGCGACGTGCAGCGTGATGACGCCCTCGAGCTCGCCCGCGGGGAGCAGCGCGTACGCCTTGGTCTCGAACGCGCCGCCGGTGAGCCCGGCGGTCATCGCCTGGTTGCGCACGCGATCCTCGCGCACGACCGTCGCGCCGGCCGACAGCCGCAGCGACAGCGTGCCGCGCCCGGCACGATGGCGAAGCGCGCCGGTCGCGCGCAGCTTCATGTCCCACTGCGTGACCGACCACACCGGTGACGACTCGGTGACCTGCGACCACGACGCGCGCAACCCGTACGCGAGCAAGCAGCCGCAGCCGCGCGTGACTCCCGCCGCGACGCCGGTCGACATGCCGGCGGGCAGCTGCGATGGCGTCGCGACGTAGAGCGCGCTGTCGATCGCGAGCGAGCCCTCCGAGCGCGTGGCGAACGTGTCGTCGTCGAGCAAGCGCGGGCCCTCGGCTCGCGCGCTGCCTGCAGTCGCCGCGAGGACGAGGATCGCGATCGATCCCTTCATCTGGCGCGCAGTATGGGCGATCGTCGCGCCGCTCGCACGCCCGCAATATTTGTTCACACGCTGTGCATATCGCGTACAGCTAGCCGCCACGCACTGCTTGCGCGATGTCGGCGACGTCGGCCTCGGCGATCGTGCGGACGTCCAGCCACAGCTTGCCATCGGCGATCCGGCCGACGACGGGCACGCGCGCCGCGCGCAGCTGCTGATCGAGCTCGTCGACGGGAACGCCGGTGATCGTGACGGCAAACGACGGCAGCTCGGCGGTCGGCATCGCACCGCCGCCGACGGTCGACGTGCAACCCTCCACGGCGATCGCGAGTCCAAGCACGTTCCCGATCGCGCCGGCGAGCCGGGTCGCGGCCGCGCGCAGCTCGTCGCGCTCGCGCGCGATCGCGGCGATCGCTGGGATCTGATCGGCGTGGCCGTCGCGGTAGAGCGAGAGCGTCGCGTGGAGCGCGGCGAGCGTCAGCTTGTCGGGCCGTAGCGCCCGCATCAGCGGGTGCTTGCGCGCGGCCTCGACCGCGGCGCGCGAGCCGACCGCGATGCCGGCCTGCGGACCACCGAGCAGCTTGTCGCCGGAGAACGTGACGAGCTCGGCGCCGGCGGCGACGGTCTCGGCGACGGTCGGCTCGTCGGGCAGGCCCCACTGCCGCTGCGTCGCGCGATCGACGAACATGCCGGAGCCGAGATCGATCATCGTCGCCACGTGGTGGGCGCGGCCGATCGCGACGACGTCGGCGGCGTCGACCTCGGACGTGAACCCGACGATCGCGAAGTTGGAGCGGTGGACCTTGAGCAGCAGGCCGGTGGAGGGCGTGATCGCGGCCTCGTAGTCGCGGCGGTGGGTCTTGTTCGTGGTGCCGATCTCGACGAGCGTGCCGCCGGACAGCGCGAGGATCTCGGGCAGCCGGAACGAGCCGCCGATCTCGATCAGCTCTCCGCGCGACACGACGATCTGCTTGCCCGACGCGAGCGCCGCGAGGCCGAGCACCGTCGCGGCCGCGTTGTTGTTGCAGACGACGGCGTCCTCGGCGCCGGTCAGCTCGCGGAGGAGAGGGCGCAGGTGATCGTGGCGCGAGCCGCGCTCGCCGCGCGCGAGGTCGTACTCGAGGTTGGAGTAGCCGCGCGCGACCTCGTCGATCGCGGCGCGCGCAGCGGGCGCGAGCGGCGCGCGCCCGAGGTTCGTGTGGAGCACGACGCCGGTGGCGTTGATGACGCGGCGGAGGTTCGGGCGCGCGAGGTCGGCGGCGAGCCGGGCGACGGCGGCGGGGTCGATCGCGGTGGTGGCGTGGCCGTGGCGGATGGAGTCGCGGGTGGCGTCGACGGTGCGGCGCGCGGCCTCGACGATCGCCCAGCGCGGCGTGCCGTTCGCGTGCGCGGAGGCCTGGTCGGCGAGCGCGTGAACGGCGGGGAGCTGCGCGAAGCGAGGGTCGGACACGCCGGGAATGTACGCGGGCGGCGGCGGTGGCGGTAGCGGTAGCGGTGGCGGTAGCGGTAGCGGTGGCGGTAGCGGTGGCGGTAGCGGTAGCGGTAGCGGTAGCGGTAGCGGTAGCGGTAGCGGGCTTCGCCCACGTTCGGGGCAGCGGGGCTCTCGCCCGGCGCGCTGCCGCGCAACGACGTGCCGCGCGCGCGGAGGTGGGTGC
>JBLMXA010000532.1:0-10983 GCA_050257515.1 Acidobacteriota bacterium
CCGATCTTGAACGCGCCCGCCGCGCCGAACCGCAGGTCGCCAGTCAGCACGACGAGCGCGCCGCCGGCGAGCGCGTGGCCGGTGCACGCGATGACGAGCGGGATCGCGGCGTCGTACAGCTTCAGCAGCAGCTCGGAGTCGCGCTTCAGGAGCGCCGTCGCCTGCTCGGGACCGCTCATCATGACGCGCAGGTCGAACCCGGCGCAGAACCGCTCGGGCCGGCCGGCGAGCACCATCGCCTTCGCCTCGCCTTCCGCGCGCTGCAGCGCCGCGAGCAGCGCGTCGATCATCTCGACCGAGAGCGCGTTGGCCTTGCCGTCGTCCATGCGCACGACGGCGAGCGAATCTTCCAGCGTGTAGGTCGCGGTCATCGGCCGAGCATATCAGCGCGTCGCGGCGCGGCGAGCCGCGGCATCGCGCTACGCTGCCGCGGGCATCGGCAGCCGCACGACGAGCTGGCTGCCCTGCGGCTCGTGCGACTCGACGCCGATCGTGCCACCGTGCGCCTCGACCGCGAGCTTGCAGAACGCGAGCCCCAGGCCGCGGCCCGACGCGCTGCGCTCGCTGCCGGTCGCGAGTCGCTGCCACTTCTCGAACACGGCCTCGCGCATCTCCGGCGGAATGCCGACGCCCTCGTCGATCACGCGCAGCTCGAGCGCGCCGCCGACGCGCGCGGCACGCAGCTCGACCTTGCCACCTTCGGGCGTGTAGCGGATCGCGTTGTCGCACAGGTTCTGCAGCACGCGGCGCATGAGCTCCTGGTCGCACGCGAGCGAGGCGGGTGCGGTGTCGGCGTCCGCGACGAGCTGGATCCCCTGCGACGCGGCGAGCGGCACCATCTGCTCGGCGACGTCGGCGACGAGCTTGGGGACCGACACCTCGGCGAGCTTGGGTGCGAACGTGCCGTCCTCGCTGCGCATGACGTCGAGCAGGTTCATCGCCATGCGGTGGATCGCCTCGGCCGACGAGTACACGTTCTGCCAGTGCTGGCGGTCGGTGTCGGACGCGTCCTTGTGGCGCATCCGCACCCGGCTGGCGAGCATGATGCCGTTCGCCGGGCTGCGCAGGTCGTGGACGATCAGCGCCGCGAGCTCCTCCTTGTGGCGCTGCGCGCGCACGAGGTCGGCGGTGCGCTGCTCGACGCGTTGCTCGAGCTCCTGGTAGAGCTGCACGTTCTCGAGCGCGATCGACGTCGAGTTCGCGAGCGTCGCCAGCAGATCGATCTCCTCGGGCGAGGCGCGGTGGTACGTCGCCCAGTACGTGCCGATCGCGCCGACCGGCTCCGCGCTGCGGATCGGCACCATGACGAGGCTCTTCACGAACGTCGGCCGGTACGCGTCCGATGGCACGCGCGTGTCGGCGTAGATGTCGGGGATCGCGACCGGCTCGCGGTGCAGCATCGCCCACCCGCTCACGCACGCCGACATCGGGAACCGCTGGCCCTTCCACAGCGGGGCGATCGCATCCTCGTCGGCGTAGTAGCAGCGATCGTGATCGCGCAGCACGAACGTCGCGCCGTCGGCGCCGGTCAGCTGGCGCGCGGCCGTGCGCACGATCGCCATCACCGTCGCGAGATCGCGCGCGAGGGACAGCTCCTGGACGACCTTCACGAGGCGCTCCACCGCGCCGCTGCGATCCACCATCGATGATCATTAGACCACCGCGCTCGATCGCGTCCAGGTGATTTCAGCGCGCAACTCCTGCGCGCTCACGCCGTGTGTTGCGTCGGGTGCTCCTCGAGCTCGTCGGGCAGCCGCGCCGAGGCGACGAGCTCGGCGAACGAGGCGGCGAGGTCCTCGCGGAGCGGTGCGAGATCGGGGATCACGTCGCGATCGGCCTGCAGCCCGAACGTCAGCGAGCCCGCGTAGCTCGCGACCGCGACGCCGAGCGCCTGGTGCGGCCACAGGTTCACGATCGGCACGAACCGCGTGACCTTCGCGCCGAGCAGCGACAGCGCCGCGCGCGGCCCGGGCACGTTCGTCACGATCGTGTTCAAGCCGCGCATCGCGAGCGCGAGCTTGAGCACGCTCGCGAGCAGCTGCGGCGTCGTCACGCCGGAGAGCGCGACGAGCAGGTCGCCGCCCGAGACGATGTGGGTGGCCTTGAGCTTGCGCGTCGCCGAGGACACGCGCGCGAGCCGCCGATCGGGATCGGGCTGATCGATCGGCAACGGCGCGAGCAGCAGGGCGACCCGGTTGCCCGAGGTCGACGGCTTGCCGTGGACGTAGCGAGCGACCGGCACCATCGCGCGCACGTCGCGCGCGCGGTCCGGATCGATACCGCGGCGCGCCACGAAGCGGCGGAGCGCGCCGGCGACCGTCGCGAGCACGACGTCGTTGTTCGTGACGCCGTACGCGTCCTCGATGCGGTGGACGTCCGCGAGCGGCACGGTGTGGCTGGCGACGGTGCGGACGCGGCCGACGTGCCACGGGTTGAGCCCGATCGGCGACGCCGGCACGAGGCCCTGCTTGAGCAGCTTGCCGAGCGAACGCACGTGCTTCCACGACAGCAGCGAGCGCAGCGACATCGGCGTCGGCTCCGGCGGCGGCTTGGCCGGCTCGCGCGCGGCGACGGGTGCCTCGCGCAGCAGGTACTCGAGCATCCGGATCCCGGCGATGCCGTCGACGAGCGAGTGATGGACGAGCGCGATCACCGCGCCGCGTCCGCCGGCAAGGCCCTGCACCGTGTACATCCGCCACGGCGCGTGATCGCGCGGCAGATCCGTCGACAGCAGCTGGCCGACGAGCGCCTCGAGCTCGTGGTCGTTGCCAGGCAACGGCACCTGGATCGCGCGAACCTGGCGGTCGATCCGAAAATCCTCGTCGGTGACCCACTCGGCGGCGCCGACGCGGGCCGCCACGACGCGCTGGCGGTAGCGCGGCAGGTCGACGAGCGCCGCGTCCATGTACGCGCGCAGCGCGACGACGTCGATCGGCCGATCGAGCTCGAGGATGCATGCATGCACGAACGGCACGTCGCGCGACTCGAGCGAGAGAAATGCCGTTTCGAGAGGAGACATTCGATCCGCGGGCATGCGACGAGGACGAGCATCTCTCGCGCCAGATCTCGCTGGTGCGGCCGGCGCAGCTCGCGAACCTCCTGCGATCGATGGCGCGAGGGCCGCAGCGCTTGCGCGCGCCGCGCCGGGCACGAGCGATGCAGCCGTCCTCGGCATGTCCCCGATCGTCGACGTGCTCGAGCCCAACAACCTGCGCCTCGTGTTCGACGCGTACAACTTCGCGCGCGACGTCGCCGCCGATCTCCGCGACGACCTGACGCTCGTCCGCGCGTTATGGCGCGGCCTCGGCCCGGCGCGGCACCGCCAGCCCGCGCCGATGGCGCACGTGTTCGATCGCCAGCCGCCGCTGGTCGTCCCGCAGCTCGCGCGGCAGCGGATCGCGGTCGTCGCGTCGGGCGGCAGCGGCGCGACCGCCGCGATCGTCGGCGTGCGGCGCGCGTTCGAGGACGCCGGCATCGAGCCGGTGATGATCAGCGCGTGCTCGGGCTCGGTGCTGTTCGCGAGCCTGTGGGCCTGCGGGCTCACCGCCGAGCAGATCGCGCGGTTCTGGCTCGAGCTGCCGACCGGCGACTACGTCGATCCCGACTGGCGCGCGCTCGCGCACGGCGCGCTGCACCGGCTGCGCGGCACGACCGGGCTTCTCCGCGGCGACGCGATCGAGCGCGCGTTCCGCCGCCGGATCGGCGACCGCACGCTCGGCGAGACGCAGATCCCGCTGTCCGCGGTCGTGTGGAACATCGACGACAACCGCGTCGAGTACCTGTCGACGCACCGCACGCCCGACCTGCCGATCGCGCGCGTCGCGCGCATCGCGATCTCGATCCCGATCATGGTGCAGGCGGTGCAACTCGGCGGCCGCTGGTACGGCGATGGCGGCATCGTCGACATCTTCCCGACCGAGCCGCTCGCCGACGCCGAGCCGATCGATCTCGTGATCGGCACCAACAGCTACCTGCCCGAGCACTTCGCGGGCATGAACATCGGCGACTGGGTCCACGCGCCGTGGTCGATCCTGCGCGCGTCGGGCCAGCTGCGCTACGCGATCTACCTCGCGCTCGCCCGCGAGCACGTCGCCCAGCTCGGCGATCGCCTCGAGTTGCTCGAGCCGGTGCCGCACGCCGACGTGCGCGGCGCGAAGTTCTACGAGAGCTTCCTCGATCGCCGCGACTGGCCGCGCTACATGCGCGCGGGGCACGCCGCGGCGCGGGAGGCGCTCACTCGGCGAGCGTCGACAGATCTCCCGGGTCTTCGCCCAGCTCCTGCGCGCGCAGGTAGCGACGCACGATCTTCCCGGAGCGCGTCTTGGGCAGCGCCACGCGCAGCTCGATCTCCGACGGAGTCGCGATCGCGCCGAGGTCGGACCGCACGTGATCCTTGAGCGACGCGACGAGCCCCGCGGTCGGTGCGACGCCGGGCCTCAGCACGACGAACGCCTTGATCCGCTCGCCCTTGACCGGATCGGGCAGCCCGATCGCCGCGCTCTCGGCGACCGCGGCGTGGCGGCCGAGCGAGGCCTCGACGTCGGCGGTCCCGATCCGGTGGCCGGCGACGTTCAGCACGTCATCGGCGCGGCCGAGCACGGAGATGTAGCCGTCGTGGTCGCGCACCGCGATGTCGCCCGCGGTGTACACGCCGGGGATCTGGGTCCAGTAGTGCTCGTAGCGCGCGTGGTCGTTCCAGATCGTGCGCAGCATGTACGGCAGCGGCCGCCGCACGACGAGCAGGCCGCCCTGCCCGTCCGGCACCGGCTTGCCCGCGGCGTCGACGATCGCGACGTCCGCCCCGGGCAGCGGCTTGCCCACCTTGCCCGGGCGCACGTCGAACGTCGGCAGCGTGCCGAGCACCGGCCCGGCGATCTCGGTCTGCCACCAGTTGTCGACGACGAGGCCATTGGCCTGGCCGACGATGTGGCGCTGCGCCCAGCGGTGGGCCTCGGGGTTGAGCGGCTCGCCCGCGCACGCGAGCAGCCGCAGCCGCGACAGATCGTACTTGTCGGTCGCCGCCGCGCCGTGGCTCATCCACATGCGGACCGCCGTGGGAGCCGTGAACATCACGTTGACGCCGTGACGCTCGACGAGCTCCCACGTGACCTCCGGCGACGGATAGTCCGGCACGCCCTCGCGGACGAACACGGTCGCACCGACCGAAAGCGGCCCGTAGACGATGAACGAGTGGCCGACGATCCAGCCGATGTCGGAGGTCGACCAGTAGACGTCGCGCTCGCCGAGCTGGAAGAACGCCTTCGCGAGGTACGTGACGCCGACGAGATAGCCGCCGGTCGCGTGGACGACGCCTTTCGGCCGCCCGGTCGTGCCCGACGTGTAGAGGATGAACAGCGGATCCTCCGCGTCCATCTCGGCGGGCTCGCAGTGGATCGCGCGCGCGTCCTGCAGGTCGTAGAAGTCGTGCTCGCGCTCCGAGTCGAAGCTCGCCGGCGCGTCGCCGGGCCGCGAGCCGCGCCGGTGCACGATCACGTGCTCGACGTCCGGCAGGTCGCGCACCGCCTCGTCGACGGCGGGCTTGAGCGGGATCGCCTTGCCGCGGCGGTACGCGAAGTCCGAGCACACGACGACGCGCGCGCCCGAGTCCTCGATGCGGCTCTTGAGCGCCTGCGTGCCCATGCCCGCAAACACGACCGAATGGATCGCGCCGATGCGCGCGCACGCGAGCATCGCGATGATGCCCTCGGGCACGAGCGGCATGTAGAGGATCACGCGGTCGCCCTTGGCGACGCCGAGCTTGCGCAGCGCGTTGCCGAACCGCCCGACCTCGCGGTACAGGCGGCCGTACGTGTACGTCTGCTCGTCGCCGTCCTCGCCGACCCAGATCAGCGCCGCCTTGAGGCGCCGCTCGGTCGCGACGTGGCGGTCGATGCAGTTGACCGCCGCGTTGAGCTTGCCGCCGACGAACCACTCGTGGCGCGGCGGCGCGATCCGGCTGACCTCGTCGAACGGGCGGATCCAGTCGACGAGCTGTGCCCGCTCGCGCCAGAACGCGTCGCCATCGGCCGACGCGATCCGGCGCTCGAGCTCGTCGTTCGGCAGGTAGGCCTGCCGCGCCAGCCAGAGCGGAGCGGCGATCGGGGCCTCGCCCTGCGCGAGTGCCTCGATCGCCGCTTGTTGGCTTCCGGTCAGATCGAGCGAGAGCGCCGCCATCAGAACGAGACGTCCTTGGCGAGCGTGTTGTTCATGACCTGCTGCACGAACGTCGGGTTGTGCAGGCCCTTGCTCTGGTCACCCTCGACGAGGAAGTAGTTCCAGCCCGCCCTCGCGAAGTTGCCCTGCGGCGAGTACATCGCGGTCAGGGCCGGCGTCTGCACGGTGCCGAGCTGCGCGGCGAACGTGTTCGTGTGCTTGGTGCCGAGCGACGCGCCCGAGCTGCTGAAGTACGGGATGTCGATCGCGCTCGCCAGCGTGATCTCGAGCCCGATCTGGCCGTGGACCTCGACGAGGCTCGCCGACACGACCGAGCTCGGCGGCAGGTTCACGTTCGACGCCGCGCAGGTCTTCTTCGCGGTGGCGTCGTACTGCGAGTAGCCGTCGAGCGCCTCGTCGTACGCGCACACGTAGGCGCCGCCGCCCGCGTTGACCTTCGCGATGAACGCGCTGCCGATCTTCGTCTGCAGCGCGGCGAGCTGGTTCTCGACCGCGCCCTGGATGCCTTCACCGTCGACCGTCGGGCCGTGGCAGTTCGTGCACAGCTGGCCCTTGTTCGCGTCGGTGATGCGGAACAGGTGTTCCTGCCGCGCCGGCGCGCCGAACGCGGGGAACGTCTCGGGCTGCAGGGCCATGTGGCAGCCGACGCAGGTGTCGCCGATCGCGGCGTGCTTCGACATCATCGGCAGGCTCGTGCCCATGAAGTAGGCGTTGCGGCCGACGAACACGTCGCCTTGATCCGCCTGGTGCGGCGCGCTGTAGCTCGTGAAGTTCGTGCTGGCGACCCACGAGTCGGTGTCCTCGTGGAGGAACGTGAACGTGTCGCTCGTGCTGATCGTGCCGTTGCGGCTGTTGTGGCAGCTGATGCACAGCGCGCCCTTGCCCATGCCCTTCACCGCGAATCCGGCGGGCGTCATGGCGAGCTCGTCGTAGACGCGCAGCTGGCTCGGGTTCGTGCCGTCGTGCGGATCGTGGCAGGCGACGCAGGTCACCGGCTGCGCGTTGTTCGACGTGACGAGGTCGAGCGGCGACCCGGGCGACTTCGACGCGATCGGCAGCAGCGGGTCGCACACCGCGCCCGCGCCTGCCTTGCAGGTCATCGTCATCGTCACGACCGGGGTCGCGGCCTTGAGCAGGCTCGAGTAGATCGTGTAGCCCTGCGCGGTGTGGCAGCGGCCGCAGCTCGTGTTGAGGCTGGTCGACGCGCCGAGCAGCGCGCCCGCCTTGTGACCGTGGCCCCAGCCGGTCACCTCGTCGGTGGTCGCCCACTCGGTGTACTTGTGGTCCGCGCCGGCCGCGTGGCAGTTACCGCACGACTCGGCGGCGTACGAGATGCGCTTGGACTGGAACGGCTGGCTGATCGTCGCCGTGCCGACGACCTGCGACGTCGTCGCGTGCGCGGTCGAGCTCGAGTAGCTCGCGCCACCCTGCGGGCCGTGGCAGCTCTCGCACTGCACGTTCGCGAGCCGCGCGACCTCGGGATAGGTCGCCAGCATCTTCACCCAGTTGCCCGGGTCGAGCGCCGACGGGAACGCCCAGTTGTGCTGCGCCGCGACGTCGGCGAAGCCGCCGTTCGCGACGCCCTGATCGAAGCCGGTCGTGTGGCAGCCGTCGCACGAGCCGGCGAAGTGGCTCGAGCTCGCGCCGTTGATGCCGTCGGTGAACGCGCCCGCGTGCGCGGTCCCGATCCAGCCGGAGTGCAGGAACGACGGGTTCGACGGATCGGGGTACTCGGTGAACCGGTTCGGGATGTACGCGAACGCGGGCAGGTTGCTCGCGTGGCACGACAGGCACAGCGAGTCGGGGTTGCCGTCGTTGCTCGTCGCGCCGGTCGAGCCGACCATGCCGATGTACTTCGCGGCGTAGATGTCCATCGTGCTCGCGCCGTTCGCGACCGTGTACTTGCCGGGCATGTCGGCGCGGAACGACGGCGTCGCCGCCGTCGGATCGCTCAGCGTGCCGGTGGTGCCGTCGGGCCGCGTCAGCGTCCACGCCGCCGAGCCGTCGGTGCACGTGCCGCAGTTGAGGTAGACGAGCTGGCCCTGCGAGACGTTCGGGATGCCGAGCTCGAGGCTCGCGGCGTTGAACGTCAGCGACGCGCTCGTGCTCTGGCCGCGTCCGTCGTCGACCGTCACCTTCGCGGTCATCTGGCCGCGCGTGTCGGTCATCACCGGGATCACGCCGAACCGCTTCTCGAGCGCGTAGCCGGAGATCTTCATGCCGTTCGCGGTCGCGCGCGGCGCGAACGCCGCGGTCATGCTCGGCAGCGTGGCCGAGCCCGAGGCGCCCGAGCCGGTGACCGCGCTGTCGAGCTTCGGATCGGTGGTGTTCGCCCACGCGTACGTCAGCTGGTCGCCGTTCGGATCCGCGGCGCTCGCGGTCAGCGCGACCGTCGCGGCGTAGCCGAAGTCATCCCCCGGAGCGGGCAACGCGAGCAGCACGCTCGGCTTGCCGCTGGCCGCCTCGTTCATCGTGACCGCGATGCGCACGGTCTGGCCGATGCCGACGCCGGAGTGCAGCACGCCGGGCGCGGTGTAGAGCGGCTTGTCGAACACGAGATCGACCGGGCCGGCCGTGACGTCGACGCTGAACTTGCCGTCGGCGGTGGTCGTGGTGGTCGCGAGCACGCCGCCGCCGGTGTCGGACGCGGTGACGGTCACGCCGGGCAGCGCATCGAGCGCGATGCCGTCGGTGACGACACCGGTCAGCGTGCCGGTGGTGGGCGCCGGCGTGCCGGGATCCCCCGGATCGCCTTGCGGTCCTGGCGAGCCGGTGTCGCCTTTACAGGCGAGCATCGGCAACGCAACGAGCGTCATCCATACGAGGTTTCGAGCGGACGTCATATGAGGTTGCCTCCGGGGATGCTGATCACGCGTTGTGCAAAACAGGAACCTTCCCTAAGCACGCGACGTGGTTGGACATGTTCACGGCGACGCACGCAGGCCTTGCGTGCCTTTCGCTACGAGCAGAGCGGTATGCAGATCCAGCAGCTCGGGAACGATGTGTGCCGGGCGGCGGCCCCATCCGCACTCCGTCGCGATCCCGAACCGCGGCACGAGCTCGCCGGCGAGCGCGATGCGGCGCCGCGCGCCCGCGAGCCCGTCGCTGGCGTGGACGACGCCGAGGTAGACATCGGTCGCGGTCGCGAGCGCGAGCTGCCCGAGCGGCGCGTACGCCGCGCGATCGCTCCATCCGATCGGGACCGGCATGTGGACCCACGCGGCGGTGCGCGGCAGCGCGTTCGCGAGCCGCACGAGCAGCGACGCATCGACCGGGTTCTTGAAGTGCTTGTGGCCGAAGTCGCCGTAGCAGAGGTGAAAGCCGACCTCGACGTCGCGCGGCAGCGCCGCGGCGAGCCGCGCGAGCCGCACGTGCACGCCGCGCTCGACGTCGGCGAAGTGCGCGGGCCACGCGCCCTCGAGGAGCGCGACCTCGACCGCGACGTCCCACTGGATGGCGAGGCGGTCGTGCGGGATCGCGTCGACGATGCGGCCGAGCTCGACCAGCAGGCGCGTCTCGTACGCGGGCTCGACCACCGAGCGATCGTCGCGATGGACGAACACGGTGACCGGCGCGAGCGGCGTCGGCAGCGACACCTGGAACCGCACGCCTTGCGCGATCGCGCCGTCGCGCTGCAGGCGCTCGAAGATCGCGTACGACGCGATCGCGGCGTCGGCGTAGCCGAGCTCGCCGAACCGCGGCGCCCCGCGCGCGCCGACGAGGCGCACCAGCTGGCGCCGCAGGTAGCCGCGATCGCCGACCTCGACGGGCGCGAGGCCCGGCGTCGCCGCGAGCACGGCGTACTGCCACGCGATCCAGTCCTTGCGCGCGCCGGTCTCGCCGTCGGGCAGGCGCGCGAGGTGATCGCCGAGCGCGCCGGCGACGGTGCGGAACACGGACTCGGCATCGGCCAGCGGCACGCTGCCGACGAGGTGAGCTCCTTGCACGATCATCCCTCCGCAACGCTTCGCGTTGCTGCGCGGCCCGGCGGAGCCGGGCCTCTCGATCACGAGGCCCTCCTGGCCGCGACCGGTTCGCGGCCGAGCTCGCGTGCGAGCGCGGCACCGAGCTCGACGAGCGCGGACCGCCGCGCGAGCGAGAGCGAAGGCAGCACGACCGACGGCGTCGGCCACGCCGCGACCTCGGCGAGCACGCGCGCCTGCGCGGCGAGCACCGCGCGCGCGTAGGCGACGACGGGCGTCGCGGTCACGCCCGCGAGCTCGCCGGCGAGCTCGGCCGGGTGCGTGCGGTTGACGATCACGGCGCGCGGTGCGAGGCCCTCGCGGGCGAGCGCCGCGACGAGCTGCGCCGCGCCGGCGGCGGCGGTGTCGCGCGGCGACGTCACGAGCAACAGCTCGGCGTCGCGCGAGCCGAGCCAGGCGTGCGTGCGCTCGACGCGCGCGAGCATGCGATCGAAAGGACCGGCTCCGCCGGGCCGCGCAGCAACGCGAAGCGTTGCGGAGTGAGGATCGAACGGGCGGCCGACGAGCGCGAAGAACTCGACGAAGTCGCCGACCATGCGCGCGCCGGCGAGGCTCGCGAACCCGCCGAGCACGCGGCGGGCACCGGCGCGCAGCCCGCGCAGCCGCGCGTCGCGCAGCCAGCGCACGAGCCGGCCGCGGACGAGCGCCTCGATCTGCCGCGGCGAGCGCAGGAACTCGATCGCGGAGATCCCGGGCGCGGTGTCGACGACGAGATCGTCGAGATCCGGATCGTGCTCGACCCACTCGGCGACGCGGACCGCCGCGAAGAGATCCGTCGCCGTCGCGAGCCGATCGGCGAGCGCGAGGAAGAACGCGTTCGACAACA
>JBLMXA010000533.1:0-2550 GCA_050257515.1 Acidobacteriota bacterium
CGAGCTCGAGGCGCTGATCCGCGAGGGCAACGCCGAGCGCCGCGAGCTGCGCGAGAAGCTGCGCGCCGCGACCGTCGCGCAAGGCGCGGCCCCGGCCGGATCCGTGACACGGGGGGTGCGCGCCGCGGACGACGGCCACCGCGCCCGCCGCGCGGCGCCCGAGGCCGAGCCGGCCGAGGTCGACGAGGGCGACGCGGTCGAGCCGAGCGCGCGCGGCGTCGTGCTGCCGCGCTTCGATCGCCGCTTCACCGACGCGTTCGCCGAGGTCCCCACGCCGGTCGCCGCCGAGGCGATGCGCACGATCGGCACGCTCGCCGCCGGCGACGGCTTCGCGTGGCGCAACGTCAAGCAGGCCAAGGACATGGCGCGCCAGGTCCTGATGGCGCGCGTCGGCATCCACCACCGGCTGCTGTTCCGCTGCGAGGCGGGCGTGATGGACGTGCTCGATCTGATCACGCGCGAGACGCTGATGACGACGCTGAAGCGGCTGCGCGCGCAGCGCTAGACGACACGGCCGGAGATGGGCCGCCAAGACGTGCACGCCAAGACGGACGCCCGGCGATTCTTCTAGACAAGAGCGGCTTGGCGTCTGTGTTGGCGTGCTTCGCGTCTTGGCGGCCAATCCTCTGTTGCTACAGCGCGCGAGACGCCGATGACGACGCGCGCGCGCCGGCGCGCGCAGCGATGATATAAGGCCACATGGTGGATGACCCGCGCGGGCTCGCGCGCGACGTCTTGCAGAAGCTCTACACGGAGCTCGCGAAGTTTCCCGGCGTCGCGACGACGAACGACAGCTACCTCGCGCTCGCGTACGCGATCCGCGATCGCCTGCTGCACCGCTGGGTCGGCTCGGCGCGCACGATCCTCGAGCAGAAGCGGCGCACGGTCGTGTACCTGTCCGCGGAGTACCTGATCGGCCCGCAGCTCGGCTCGAACGTGATGGCGCTCGGCCTCGAGCAGGCCGCGCGCGACGCGGCGCGCGAGCTCGGCGTGTCGTACGACGAGCTGCTCGATCACGAGGAGGAGCCCGGGCTCGGCAACGGCGGTCTCGGCCGGCTCGCCGCCTGCTACATGGACTCGCTCGCGACGCTCGGCATTCCCGCGGTCGGCCACGGCCTGCGCTACGAGTTCGGCATCTTCGATCAGGACATCCGCGACGGCTGGCAGGTCGAGCGCACCGATCGCTGGCTGCGCAACGGCAACCCGTGGGAGGTCCGCCGCTACGAGATCGAGCACACCGTCGGGTTCGGCGGCCACACGGCGTGGCACGACGGCCGCGCGAAGTGGCTCCCCGAACGCATCGTCAAGGGCGTGCCGTACGACATCCCGGTCGCCGGCTACGGCACCGACACGACGAACTTCCTGCGGCTGTGGAGCGCGACCGCCGCCGAGGAGTTCGATCTCGACGCGTTCCAGGTCGGCGAGTACTGGCGCGCCGTCGACGCGAAGATCCGCAGCGAGAACCTGACGAAGGTGCTCTACCCGAACGACACCAGCGCCGCGGGCAAGCAGCTGCGGCTCGAGCAGCAGTACTTCTTCGTGTCGTGCGCGCTGCAGGATTGCATCCGCCTGCTGCGGCACGGCGGCGCGCCGCTGGCCTCGTTCGGCAAGATCATCGCGATCCAGCTCAACGACACCCATCCGACGCTCGCGGTGCCCGAGCTGATGCGCCTGCTGATGGACGAGCACGGCATAGCGTGGGACGAGGCCTGGGCGATCACGCGCGAGTCGATCGCGTACACGAACCACACGCTGCTACCCGAAGCGCTCGAGACGTGGCCGCTGCCGCTGTTCGCGCGCCTGCTGCCGCGCCATCTCGAGATCATCTTCGAGATCAACCACCGCTTCCTCGACGAGGTGCGCGCGCGGTTTCCCGGCGACGGCGCGCGCCTGCGCCGGATGTCGCTGATCGGCGAGGAGGGCGACCGCCAGGTGCGGATGGCGCACCTCGCGACCGTCGCGAGCCACAAGGTCAACGGCGTCGCCGCGCTGCACTCGCGGCTGTTGCGCGAGACGGTGCTGCGCGACTTCGCCGAGATGTGGCCGGAGCGGTTCACGAACGTGACGAACGGCGTCACGCCACGGCGGTTCGTCGCGCTCGCGAACCCTCGGCTCGCCGAGCTCGTCACCGACGCGCTCGGCAGCGGCTGGCTGCGCGATCTCGAGCGGCTGCGCGAGCTCGAGAAGCACGCCGACGATGCCGGGTTCCAGGACCGGTGGCGCGCGGTCAAGCGCGCGAACAAGGCCGAGCTCGCGGCGCGGTTCCCGTTCGATCCGCAGGCGATGCTCGACGCGCAGTGCAAGCGCATCCACGAGTACAAGCGCCAGCACCTGAACCTGCTGCACGCGATCGCGCTGTTCGAGCGCGTGCGCGGCGGCGAGCAGCCGGCCGTGCCGCGCACGATCCTGCTCGCCGGCAAGGCCGCCCCCGCGTACCGCGCCGCGAAGCTGATCATCCGGCTCGCGCACGGCGTCGCCGAGGCGATCGCCGCGGATCCGCGGGCGCGGGACCGGCTGCGCGTCGTGTTCGTGCCGGACTTCAGCGTGAAG
>JBLMXA010000534.1:0-2975 GCA_050257515.1 Acidobacteriota bacterium
CGAAGAACGTCATCTCGCTGTTGATCGACGCGAGCGCGACGTCGACCGCCGGCGTCCCGCCGCCGAGCCCGAGCTTGTCCTTGTAGATCTCGCCCGACCAGCTGCCGCTGCCGTACTGTGCGTTCGCGGCCATGTGCATGTCGGTGGCGCTGGTGCCCGGCATGTAGCGCGGGTTCACGGCGCAGCCGCTGCACGACGAGCCCGCGACCGCCGCCGTGCTCGAGCCCGTGTCGACCACCATCGCGAACGACTGCGGGCCGATCGCGGTCTGCGCGGTGTAGAAGGTGCCGTCGGGCGACGACAGCGCGATCGCGGTGACCCCGCCGGGCGGCGGCGCCGCGTCGGGGGCCGCGTCGGGGCCGCGTGCGGCATCGGGTCCGGCGCCGTGGTCGCTGCCGCCGCACGCGGCGACGAGAGCGATCGCGATCACGAGGAGAGAACGCGCGTGATGCATGGGCCGGACGCTAGCGCCTCGCCCGAGCGAGGAGATCGATCCCGACGAACAACCGATCGCCGTGCGATAACGCCAGGTCTCAACTGCGGTTGTCAGGGGCTGAAGATCTCGGTGGCGAGCCGGTCCCGGTCGGAGGTAGCGTCGGCGCCATGAGGGCAGTCCACGTGCTGGCGTTGTGTGCGGCCTGCGGCACATCCGGTCCCGACATCCAGAATCCCAAGCGCGACATGTACGGCACGTGGGAGAAGGTCGAGCCGCCGGGCATGGTGTGCAGCGACGGCAGCCAGTACAAGTTCTTCGTCAGCTACTCGAACCAGAGCGACAACCTCGTCGTCATGTTCGAGCCCGGTGGCGCGTGCTGGGACTATCCGAGCTGCAGCGGCGCGGCGGGCGTGCGCGGCGCGGCGAACCCGAACGGCATCGACGACAACCACTGGCAGCTCGCGCCGTTCATCTCGCCGTTCGTCAACCCGAACTACATGGACAGCCCGACGACGACGTGGAACTACGTCTACGTCCCGTACTGCACCGGCGACGTCCACACCGGGAACGTCGACGCGACGTACGTCGACGACGCGACCGGCACGCAGCTGATGTTCCGCCACCAGGGCCACGCCGACGTCGAGGCGGTCACCCAGTGGATCGACGCGAACTTCACGCACGTGCCGAAGCTGCTCGTCACCGGCTGCTCGGCCGGCGGCGTCGGTGCGCTCGTCAACTACCACTTCCTGCGCACCGGCATCCACGCGGTCAAGAAGGCGTACCTGATCGACGACTCGGGCCCGATCTTCCCGGATCCGAGCTACTCGACGATGCTGCACACGAAGATCCGCTCGGCGTGGAACCTCGACTCGCTCGGGCCGATGATGCCCGCGGGCTTCGACTTCACCGACATGGGCTCGCTCAACACCGCGCTCGCCGACGAGTTCCCCGACGACCGGCTCGCGGTGACGTTCTTCCAGCGCGATGCCGTCTACTCGGACTACTCCTACGCCCGCTTCTACGGCACGCCGACGCACGACCAGGAGATGGTGTGGTGGGCCTCCGACACGCAGATGCTGACCGGCGAGTTCGACTCGCGCCCGAACCTCCACTACTACCTGCCGTGGTACCGCGCGCTCGATAACAGCCACTGCTCGACGATCGTCGACTGGACGAGCTCGGACTTCGAGGACGGCAGCGTCCACTTCGCGAGCTGGATCAACGACTTCATGACCGACAAGCCGGTGGCCAACGAGATCGAGCCGGCGGTCCCCGGCGTCGATCCTTAAGGGTGCGCGTGCGCGTGGAGCGCGTTGCCGAGCGCGAGGCGCGCGGCCTGCAGCTTCGCGGGATCGTCGTCGAACGTGTAGTTGTTCGTGATGAAGGTCGCCGCCGCCGCGTGCGCGGCCGCGCTGTCGATCGCGTCGAGCGCGTGCAGGTACTCGTAGTCCTCCATGCCGTCGCGGATCAGCGCGAGCCGGATCGACGGCACCGGCACCGGCGTCGAGCCGCCGATCTTCGCGGGCGTGCCCGGGTAGAACAGCGTGCCGTCGCCGTTGCCGCCGAACGCGTACAGCGACGTCCACGGATCGCCGGCGCCGCAGCTCGACGTCCAGCAGTAGTCGGTCGCGTAGTAGAGCTCGCCCTCGATCCGGTAGACGTACGCGAGCCACTGGAAGATGCGGTTGCGGACCGGCGACGCGTCGACCATGTACGACGGCCACTTCGGGCTCGCGGGGCCGATCGACCCGTTCGAGCAGCTGTTGTGCTCGTCGCACGACTGGTACCACCACAGGTGCTTGCCGCCGCGCGCGAGCCACGTGTCGTAGGCGCCGCGCTGCGACGGCATGTACGGGTTCTCCATCAGGTCGACGACCGGCACGAGGATGTCGACGCGATCGAGCAGATCGTTCGCCGTCGCGTGCTCGAGGTCGGTCGTCAGCAGCGTCAGCAGGCCCGGCGCCGCCTGGTGGATGAAGTCGGCGCGCGACTGCGCCTGCGCCCACGAGCAGCCGGCCGGCGGCTCGTCGCAGAAGTACGCGCTCGTGCGATCGAGCCAGCCCATGCTGCGGAAATGATCGGCCCACGACGCGAGCAGCGTGCCGTTCGCGAGGTCGCCGGTGTACCAGAGCTGGGTCAGCTCGGCGCCGGCGGGCTGCGTCTGCGTCATGCCGGTCATCAGCGGCCCGTACGTCGTGTCGAAGTGCGTCCAGTTGCTCGGATCGGGCGGCGCGTAGACCGCGGCCGCGAGCGACACGTGGTAGTCGAGCAGCATGTTGACCTCGGCGAGGTGCGTCAGCTCGGTCCCGCGATCGGCGTTGCCCGCCGCGCCTGGGTACGCGCCGCACGCCGAGTAGCTGCCGTACGCTTGCACGCACAGGCCGTCCCACGACAGCCCGAAGCCCGAGCGCAGCGACGACGTCGCCGGCAGCGTGAAGTCCCACACCGCGAGCCGCACCGGCAACGTCGCGACGGTGCCGCCATCGCCGGTCACCGTGACCGTGCCGGTGTAGTAGCCGCTCGGCGCGTTGGTGGGAAC
>JBLMXA010000535.1:0-11965 GCA_050257515.1 Acidobacteriota bacterium
CCCGTCGCGTGATGCCGACGATCCTCCGCGACGTCTCCGCGCTCGACCGCCAGCGGCTCGCGCCGATCGAGGTCAAGCCACCGACCGCGATCGAGCGCGGCGTCGCGGCCCTGCTCGGCGCCGCCGCGCTCCCCTACCGCAAGGACGCGCGGCTGATGCGCCGCCGCTACCCGATGGCGTACGCGCTCGGCGCGCTCGCGTTCCTCGTGCTCGTCATCGTCGGCCTCGCGCGGCCGGCCGATCCCGCGCCGTGGCTCGTCGCGACGCTCGCGGCCGCGGCCGTGTACGCGATCGCGCTCGCCGGCCGCCTGCGCCGGCCGCCGATCGAGCTGCCGCGGCTGTCGGCGACGCTGCCGATCACCGGCTCGGCGCGCGCGCGCGCGAAGGCGGCGTGGCTCGGCGCGTGGCTCGCCGTGTACGTGATCGCGCCGGCGGTGTTCGCGCTGTTCGGCGGGTGATCAGGTGAACACGTGCAACGAGCGCACGCCGCCGGAGACCGCGCGGCGCTCGCGGCGCGCGATGTCGAACAGGCAGATGACCTCGGTGCGGCGGCTCGGCTCGACGTTGACGATCAGCGACGCGACGTTCGCGAGCACGAGGTAGAGCCCGATGCCGGCGCCCGGCTCGTCCTGGTTCGCCGGGCGGCCGCGCTCGACGCGCGCGCGCCGCACGTGATCGATCACGTCGCGCTGGCGGATCGCGCCGTACGCGTCACCGACCGAGATCGCGAGCAGGCGGTCGTCGCTCGCCCACCGCAGCACCGCGGTGCCGCCGGGCACCATCGTCGGCCGCGACTCGCGCGGCGCGTCGAGCATCGCGTTCATCAGCAGCTCGTCGACGACGCTCGCGATGCGATGGACGACGGGCCGCCGCGCACCGACGCCCTCCGCCCACGCGCACACCTCGCCCATCGCGACGCGCTTGTCCTGATCGTTCGCGACGAGCCGCTCGTGGACCGCGGCGCCCGGCGCGACGTACTTCTCGAGCCCGAACAGATCGCGCGACACGAGCTTCTCGCTCGTGATCTCGAGATCGCGGTCGTGCGGATCGCCGACGAGGTGGCTGACCGGCGCGTCGAGCATCAGCGCGACCAGCCCGTCGTCGTCGAGCGAATCGCCGACCACGACGACCGGCGCGGCAGCGCCGCACAGCGCCTCGCCCGCCGCCTGCCGCGTCGCGCGATCGACGACGACCAGCGCGACGCCGGCGAGCTCCGCCGGCAGCGCGTCGTGGTGCGCGACGTCGATCCCGGACGCCGCGAGCGCCTCGCCGACGACTTGCCGGACCTCGGCATCGCGGCTGACGCAGATCGCGCGGGGCCCCATCGCGGGTCAGCGTAACATCATTCGCATTCGCAGATCGCGGGCAAAGATGTCGTGCAGCGGTCGTTCTGGAACTGCGCGCTCGCGGTGACGACCTCGACGCACTGGTCGTTGGGGTTGTTCGTCGGAAACGCCGGTGCCCACGGTAGGAAGCTCTGCATCGCGTTCTTCACGGTCAGCCACGTCCCGGCGGTCTGCAGATCGTCGACGCCGATCCAGTACAGCGTCGCGCTGCCGGCGAGCGTGTCGAGCGCGGCGAGCTCCGCCGCGTTCTCCGGCGCGGCGAGGAACGTGTGCGTGCCGTTGCACGCCGAGCGCTGCGACACCCAGTCGGTCGCGGTCGTCAGCAGCTTGTAGCGGCGCTGCGCCGGCGCGCCCGTCAGCGTGACGTAGTCCGTCGGGCACGTCACTCCGCCGTCGCCCATCGGCGCGTCCATCTGACCCGGCGCGTCGACGCCGGCGTCGATGCCGGTGCCGCCGACGCACGTGCCGGACAGGTCGCCGGCCTGCGGGCCGTACTTCTGCCCGCACGTCGAGTCGGCGAAGCTGCAGTAGTGCGTCGGCTGGCACGTGCCGCCGGCGCCGCACTGATCGCTCGTGTCGCACTTGAACGCGGTGTTGCGCAGGCAGCCGACCGCCGGCAGCAGGAACGCGAGCATCCACGTGCGCATCAGAAACCTCCACTCCAGGTGACGAGCGCACCGCCGCGCGTCGGTACGGCGGCGACCGCATGCTCCTCGCCGCCGCCGGCGAGCACGTAGTGCGCGACCCCGCCGCCGACGAGCACGGCGCCGGCCGCGAACAGCACGACCGAGATGTTGCGCGCCGAGTGCGCGGAGTCGACGAGCGAGTTGTAGTCGCCGATCGAGCGCGCCTTCTCGGCGGAGTCGAGATCCGACAGCGCGGCGCGGTACTCGAACAGCCCGGCGACCGAGGCGCCGACGCCGGCGACGACGAGCGCGTCGCCGAGCTTGTCCTTGTACCAGGGGCGATGCGACGCGTGCGCGACCGGCGCCGGCGGCGCGGGCGGCGGCGTCGTCTCGACCGGCGGAGGTGCGGGCGGCAGCGGCGCCGGCGGCGGCGGTGCCGGCGGTGGCGGCGCGGGCGGCGGCGCCGGCTCGGCGGGCGGCGGCGGCGGGGTCGTCTCGACCGCGGCCGGGGGCGGCGGCTCCGGCGGTGGCGGCGGCGGCGGCGGGGCGGCCTCGACGGGCTTGCACGCGTGGATCGCCTCCTCGACGATGTGCTGGACCTGCTTGTCCCGCTTGTGCTTCGCGCCGTACTGCTTGAAGTGCGAGTCCGCCTGCTTGCAGTCGCCGAGCTTCGAGTAGACCTGGCCCATCGCGAACAGCAGGTCGGGCTTGGGATCGAGCTTGTACGCCGCCTTCAGCTCGACGAGCGCCTCGTCGAACTTGCCGTCGGCGTGGAGCTTGGTGGCCTTTTCGACATGCTTCTTCGCCTCGACCTGCCTGGGTCCGGCGAACGCCGGCGAGCCGAGCGCGAGCACGAGCGCGAGCGTGAGGGTACGCGTCATGGTCATTTCTTGGGGGGCAGCAGCGAGTTGGGGTCGTACTCGAGTCTCGAGGGCTTCTTCTTGACCACCGGCTTGACCGGCGGCTTGCGGACGTGGTGCGGGTGCGCCGGCCTCGGCGGCGGCGACGCGACCGGCTCGGGCTTCGGCGCGGGCGGCGGCGGCAGCGGCGGAGGCTCGGGTGCGGGCGGCGGCGCCTCGACCGGTGCGGGCGGCGGCGCCTCCTCCGCGGGCGCGGGCGCGGGCGCGGGCGCGGGTGCAGGTGCGGGCGTCTCCGGCTCGGCCGTCGGCGCGACGGGCTCGGCCGTCGGCGACGGGCTCGCGTCGAGGTCCGAGTGGCCGAGCGCGCCGATGCCGAGGACGATCGCCGCGACGACGGCCACACCGCCGACGCCGAGGATCAGGTAGCGTCGGTCGAGCTTCTTGGGCGGTGGCGGCACCGCGACCGGCCGGCTGTCGAGCGGCAGCGGCTCGACCAGCTCGGTCTCGTCGCCGCGCGCCTGATCGGGTTTCCTGATCTCGCCCGACACCGTCGTGGGCGGCGTGCCGGTGGGCGGCGGAGGCGGCGGCGTGACGACGACCGTCACCGGCGCCTTCGACTCGGAGTCGGTGTCGGCGCGCTCGGGCGCGGGCGCCGCGGGATTCGCATCGGCGGGCGCGGCGGGCGCGGGCGCGGGTGTGGACGCGGGCGGCGGCGGCAGCGGCGCAGGCGTCTTCGACTTGGCCGCAGGCCTGGCGTCGAGCTTCGGCGCCACCCTGGGCTGCGGCAGCTTGGTCTCGGCCGGCTTGGTCTCGGCCGGCTTGGTCTCGGCCGGCTTGGTCTCGGCCGGCTTGGTCTCGGCCGGCTTGCCACCGAGCTCGCCGAGCCGCGACTGCACGAACTTCGAGGCGATCGCGGTCGGGTTGAACGCGCCCGGCTTGAGCGGCGTCGTCGGGTTGTCGTGCGGCGCGGGATCCGCGGGCGGCGGCTCGGCCGGCCCTTCAGCATCGGCGGCGACCGCGGCGCCGGCTTCTTCCGCGGCCTCGATGTCGACCGCGGTGTTGCTCTCGAACCGCTTGCTCGCGACCCCCGTCGGCTCCGACTCGGTGCGCAGGCGCGGGGTCTCCTTGCGCGGCTCGGCGCCGGCGGGCAGCGCGACACCGGGCACGTCACCGTCGAACTCCGAGCGCGCCGGGCGGCGGACCAGCTCGGGGGTGCGCCACGGCTCGAGCGGCTCGCCGAAGTGCTCCTTGACGAACGTCGCGAGCGCGCTCGTCGACACGCTGACTCCGATCTCGCCGGCGAACGCCTCGAGCGCGGCGCCGAGCTCGGCGGCGGTCTGGTAGCGATCGGCCGGCAGCCGCGCGAGCGCCTTCATGATGATCGCCTCGAGCCGCGGCGGGAGGTCGGGGCGCACCTCGCTCGGCTTCGGGATCGTGCCGAGCGAGATCGTGCGCATGGTGTCGAGATCGGTCTCGCCCTTGAACAGCCGGCGGACCGTCGCCATCTCGTAGAGCAGGACGCCGAGCGCGAACACGTCGCTGCGGCGGTCGATCTTTGCGCTCGCGCACTGCTCCGGCGCCATGTAGCCGGCCTTGCCCTTGACGACGCCGACGCGCGTCACCGTCGTGATCGACGCCTTCGCCATGCTGAAGTCGACGACCTTCACGTTGCCGTCGAAGCCGACGATGATGTTGCCCGGCGACACGTCGCGGTGGATGACGCCGAGCGACTGGCCGTCGGGGCCGCGCTGCTCGTGCGCGTGGTGCAGCGCGGCGGCGACCCCCGTGGCGATCGTGACGAGGTGCTGCAGCGGCAGCTGCTCGTGCTTGTCGTGCAGGCAAGCGAGGATCTCCCGCAGGTCCTCGCCGTGGATGAACTCCATCGCGAAGTAGGGGACGCCTCGGACCTCGCCGATGTCCTGGACCTGCACGATGTTGTGGTGGTGCAGCGACGCGGCGAGCCGGGCCTCGGCGAGGAACGCCTGCAGGAACGGCTCGTCGCCGTAACGCTCGTCGCGGACGCGCTTCAGCGCGACGTAGCGTTCGAACCCGCCCATCCCGCGAGTGCGCGCGAGCAGGAGGTCAGTCGTGTGCCCGCGCGCGAGCTGGCCGACGATCTCGTAGGCCCCGAGCGATTCGACCGCCACTATCTAAGCGTCCGCCTAGGGCGTCGCGCCGTCAAGGAATGTCGGGGCAAGACCCACCTGGGCTCGCGCCGCCGTCGCCGACCCGGTACGATCGCGCGGAATGGCGGATCCTCCTCCGATCCGGCGGCCATCCATGCCTCCGCCGATCCCGGCGGCGCGCGCGCCGATCGCACCGCCGTCCGCCAAGACCGACGTGCAGCCCGCGCAGATCGTGTCGGACGAGACCGGCGATCTCCAGCTGCCGGAGGACACGCGCAACCTCGAGGCGCCCGATGCCGAGCAGCTCGTCGAGCACATGCTCGAGCTCGTCGCGAGCGAGGCCGAGGCGCTGCTCGTCGGCGACGATACCGAGGGCCGGCTCGCCGATCTCAACATCCGGATCGCGCTCGCGACCTGGGACGGCCTCCACCACCCCGACGAGGCGCTGCGCCAGCTCGAGCTCGCCGAGCGCCACCCGCTCGCGCCGCGCCTGCGGCTCGCGGCCGCGCTCGACGACGCCGCCGCGCTCGGCCGGCTCGCGATCGATCCGCAGCAGATCGCGCTCTCGATCGAGCTCGCCGAGGCATGGCTGTTCCGCCATCACGATCCCGCCGCGGCCGCGCTGATCGCGGACCGGCTGCTCGCGATCGACCTGCCGCCGCCGGGACGCGCGCACGTGATCGAGCTCGCGACGCTCGCGCATGCCGCCGCCGGTACGTGGAACCGCGTCGTCGAGATCCGGCGCGCCGCGCACGATCCGGGCGGCGCCCCCGACGAGATCGCGGCGACCGCCGCGCTCGTGCTCGACCGCGCGCACGACGCCGCCGGCGCGCTCCAGCTGTGCTGGTCGGCGATCGAGCGCAACGGCGGCGAGCCGACGCCGGCCACGCTCGGCTGGCTGCGCGTGCTCGACGTCGCGCTCGACGCCGCGGTGCGCGGTGGCGACGCCAGGCAGCTCGAGCTGCTCGATCGCTACGCGGAGCTCGTCGTCGCGCTGCCGGGCGGCGCGCTCGACGCGCTCGTCGCGCGCCACCTCGTCGCCGGCGAGCTCGCGCGCGACGGCCAGCACGCCGAGGCGCTCGCGATGTGGACGGCGCTGGCCGACGACGACGTCGCGACCCTGCCGATCGCCGGCAAGCGGATCGCGCTCGGCGCCGCCGCGCGCGCCGCGGCCGCCGCGGGCGATGCCGCGGCCGCGCTCGCGATCCGCCGGCGGCTCGCCGATTCGCCGTGCGCCGAGGTCGCGACCGGCCACGCGTGGCGCGCGCTCGAGCTCGCGCACGCGATCGGCGAGCAGCCGGGCGAGCTCGCGCACGCGGTGTTCGACGGCGCCGACAGCCCGGCCGCCGAGCGCTGGCTCGATCTCGCCGATCACGCGTCGCCGACCGCCGGCACGATCGCGCGGCTCGAGGCGCGCGGCGGCCTCGCGCTGCGGTGGGCCGCGACGCTCGCCGAGCAGCTCGGCAACCTGCCGCGCGCGCTCGAGCTGTGGCGGCGCGCCGCGGCGCTCGACACCGCGCTCGGCACCGAGCACGATCACGTCGTCCGCATCCTGCGCCGCGCGACCGCGCCGCCGGCCGGGCAGACCGAGGTCAGCGTGCTCGGCGAGGCCGAAGACGAGCTCGCGGCGGCGTACAGCGCGTGGGCGAGATCCGAGCACGAGCCGCGCAGCGCGTCGGCGCTGGTGTGCGCGCGCGGCATCGTCGATCTCGTGCGCGGCGACTTCGTCGAGGCCGAGGAGTCGCTGACGCGCGCGAGCGAGCTCGCGCCCACCGATCCGTTCAGCCGCGCCGCGCTCGCGGCCGTGTATCGCGCCGGCCGCCGCTTCGACCAGCTCGCGCACGCGCTCGGCGAGCTGTCGACGTCGCTGACGGGCCGCGATGCGCGCGCGACCGCCGCGCGCGAGTACGCCGAGCTCCTCGACGAGCACCTCGGCGATCCCGCCGGCGCGCGCGCCGCGCTCGAGCGGATGATCGCCGAGCGCGACGACGACGACGAGGCGATGCTCGCGCTCGCCAAGCTCTACGATCGCGACCAGCAGTGGGACCGCTCGATCGAGCTGCGCAAGCGCGCGGTCGCGCTCGCGACGACGCCGGAACGCAAGGGCGACATCTGGATCGACATCGCGCTGCGCGAGGAGCGCCGCGGCGATCGCGAGGCCGCCCTGATCGCGCTCGACCACGCGCGCGAGGTGACGCCGCGCCGCGGCGACGTGCTGCGCGAGCAGGCGCGCATCCACCGTCAGGCCGGGCGCCACGAGGAGGCGCTCGAGCTCGTGCGCGCCGAGATCGCCACCGATCCGCCGATCGCGCGCCGCATGCAGCTGCTGTCCGAGCAGGCGCAGCTGCTCACCGCGCTCGACCGCGAGCCGGAGACCGTCGTCGCGTCGTACCTCGACGTGCTGAGCATCGAGCCCGATCAGACGGAGGCGCTCGCCGGCATCGAGGCGCCCGCGCGCCAGCTCGAGCTGTGGGACGAGCTCGCGCGCGCGTTCCGCGGTGCGCCGCACACCGCGCGCAACCTCGAGGTGCTCGCCGACGCGCTCGCGAAGATCGCCGAGTGGCCCGAGCTCGCCGAGGTGCGCCGGCGCCAGCTCGAGCTCGCTCAGACGCCGCAGGACAAGGCGCTGCGGGCGGGCGAGCTCGCGCGGCTCTACGAGCACGAGCTCGGCGATCTGGACGCGGCGATCCGCATGCTGCAGCTCGCGCAGACCACCGCGCCCGACGAGGCGCGGCTCAAGGATCTGCTGCGGCTGCTCCGCGGTGCCGAGCGGTGGGCCGACATGGCGCAGGTGCTCGAGCGCGAGCTCGCGAGCGTGCGCGGCGACGCGCACCGCCACGTCGACATGCTGCTCCAGCTCGGCGAGCTGCGTGCCGACCGGCTCGATCGCGCCGCCGACGCCGCGGTGGCGTACGAGGCGGTGCTCGAGCGCGACGCCAAGAACCCGATCGCGATCGAGCGGCTCGAGCAGCTGTACGGCCGGCTCGGCCGCGAGCGCGAGCTCGCGCGCATCCTCGAGCTGCGCGTCGACACGATCTCCGCGCCGCCCGAGCGCGGCAAGCTGTTCGCGCGGATCGGCGAGCTGCGCGCGAACCGCAACGACATCGACGGCTCGATCGCGGCGTACACGAGCGCGTTCGCGGCCGATCCGACGAACCGCGACGTGTTCACCGCGATGGAGCGCGTCTGCTACAAGGCCGAGCGGTGGGCGGCAGCGATGCAGCTGTACGAGACCGCGATCGGGCTCGTCGAGGGCGGCCAGAACCGCGCGTACCGGCTCGGCGATCTCTACGCGCGCCGCGGCAACGTCCAGCTCAACTTCCTCGGCCAGGTCGACGCCGCGATCCAGTCGTACCAGAAGGTGATCGAGGTCGACTCGCAGCCGACGCAGGCGGTGAAGATCCTCGACGAGCTGTGCCGGCAGCGCGGCGACTGGGAGCCGCTGATCGAGGCGTGGGAGCGGCGCGCCGACGTCCAGCGCGATCCGCAGCGCCGCGCCGACGCGCTGCGCGCCGCCGCGCAGCTGACGACCGAGCGCACGAAGGACCCGCGCGCGTCGGTGCGGTTCCACAAGAAGCTGCTGACGATCGATCCGACCGACTCGAAGGCGGCGGCGACGCTCGAGGCGTTCTACGAGGACGAGCAGGACAAGAGCGGCCTCGTCGAGGTGCTCAAGATGCGGCTCGCCGCGGCGACCGGGCCGCAGGACACCGTCGAGCTGCACAAGAAGATCGCGCGCACGTCGGAGGAGAACGCGCGCGACGTCCACACCGCGACCGAGCACTACCAGAAGATCCTCGAGATCCAGCCCGAGAACCGCGAGGCGCTCGACGCGCTCGCGCGCATCTACGAATCGACCGAGCGGTGGGCGGAGCTGATCGAGGTCACGCGCCGGCAGATCAAGCTCACGAACGACCGCAACACGAAGGCGCTGCTCTACTTCAAGTGCGGCTCGGTGATGGAGGCGAAGTTCGGGCGCGAGCAGGACGCGATCCGCTACTACGACGCCGCGATCAAGACGACGCCGAACTGCCTGCCGGCGGTACACGGCCTGCGCGATCTCTATCGCCGCCGCGAGGAGTGGCCGCGCGTGATCGAGACGCTCGAGCTCGAGGTCAAGCTGTGGTCCGACGACAAGGAGCGCGCCGGCGTGTTCGCGCAGATCGGCCGCATCTACGACCAGCAGCTCGACGATCCCGAGCGCGCGATGGAGTACTACGACAGCGCGCTGTCGGTCGATCCCGAGTGCTTGCCCGCGAACCAGGCGCTGTTCGACCACTACTTCGACCGCGCCGAGTGGGACAAGGCGTGGCCGGTCGCGAGCTCGCTCGCGCAGAAGGCGATGCGCGACGGCGATCCGGCGACGCGCAGCGAGTTCTATCGCAAGCGCGGCGTGGTCGCGCGCAACATCGGCGACCTCAAGGCGGCCGCCGACAGCTTGATCGGCGCACTCGAGCTCCGGCCGCTCAACACGCAGGCGCTCGACGATCTCGGCGCGCTCGCCCGCGAGCAGCCCGACGTGTGGGACTTCGAGTCGACCTATCGCGAGCTCGAGAAGGTCTACAAGAAGCGCGACGACGCGGGTCCGCTGCTCGCCCGCGTCTACATCGCCCAGGCGGCGATGGTCGAGCGCGACGGCGATCTCGACGCCGCGGCGCTGCTGTACCAGCAGGCACTCGAGCTCGCGCCGACCGATCTCGTGATCCTGTTCGCGCTCGTCACGTTCCACACCGACACGCGGCACTGGAGCGAGGCGATCGCCGCGATCGAGCGGTTCGTCGGCGGCCCCGCATCGCCGCAGGACCGGCTCGCCGCGTTGATGCGCCAGGCCGCGATCCACGCCGACGGCGAGATGGAGGCGCTGCGCGCGATCGGCGTGCTGCGCCAGGTCCTGCAGCTCGAGCCGTCGCACCAGGACGCGTACTACCTGCTCGCGCAGCAGCACTTCCTCGTCGGCCGCCACGCCGATGCGCGCGCGGCGATCGATCGCGTGATCGAGCTGGCGACCGGCTCGGGTCAGGCGCTGATCCCCGAGGCGCTCGCGCGCTACTACTACTACACGGGCCGCATCCTCGAGGCCGCGGGCGACGCGCGCTCCGCGGCGCCGCAGTACCGCCGCGCGATCGAGTACGACCCGGGCTACGCGCCGCCGGCACTCGTGCTCGCGCGGCGCGCCGCCGAGTCCGGCGACCAGCGCCAGGCCGAGTCGCTGCTGCTCGAGGCCGCGCACGCGGCGATGGCGCGCGGCGGCCAGCGCGCGGCGGTGCCGCTGCAGCGCGGGCTCGCGCGCATCCTGCTCGCGTCGGGCGACCGGCCGGCGGCGATCGAGGCATACCGCGGCATCCTCGCCGTCGAGCCCGATGGCGCGAGCGATCGCGTCGCGCTCGCCGAGATCTACGCGGTCGACGATCCGCAGCGCGCGATCGGCGAGCTGCGCAAGGTGCTCGATCGCGACATCCACCACGCGCCGGCGTACCGCCTGCTCGCCTCGTTCTACAGCCGCACCGGCGACACCGAGCGCGCGATGCGCGTGCTGACCGCGCTCGACCTGCTCGGCTTCGCCGAGGACACGGACCTGCAGACGCTGCAACGGCTGCGCGCGCAGCGCCACAGCCAGCCGCTGCGCCGCGGCCTCGACGAGTCGAACCGCGAGCGCCTGCTGCTGACGAGCGCTGCCCACGAGCCGCTCGGCGAGCTGTGGTCGGTGTTCGCCGAGGAGATCAGCGAGATCGTCGCGCAGCCGACGCTCGGCGAGAACCTCGTGCCGGCCGAGAGCATCGGCGACGCGCGCCTGCTCCAGCTCGCGGCCGAGGTCGGCCGGCTGTTCGACGTCGAGGCCGAGGTGTTCGTCGGCGAGAAGGTGCCCGGTCTGTTCGCGGTCACCGCGTTTCCGAATCGCATCCTCGTGATCGATCGCTCGCTGCTCGGCGAGCCCGAGCTCGCGCTGCGGTTCTTGTTCGGTTACGCGTTCGAGGCGATCCGCGGCGCCTACGCCGCGCTGCTCCAGCTCGGCGCGCGCCAGCGCCGCGAGCTCGCCCAGACGCTGCGCATCATGCTCGACGGCAGCGAGCCGATTGGGGCCGCGGCCGACCTGATCGCGACTGCCGACATCCGCCAGGCGAAGGTGCTCGAGCGCCATGCCGGCACGCGCGACCTCGATCCGGGAGCGTGGATCGACAGCATGCTCGCGTGCGCCAAGCGCGCCGGTCTGGTCGCCTGCGATGATTTCTCGGCCGCGATCTGGATGGTCGCGCGGCTCTCGGGCGAGCGGCTCGCCAGTCACGACGAGACGGTCGCGCTAGGCGCCGTGCTCGGCGGCCCGGATCTCGTCCGCTTCTATCTCAGCGACAACTACCAGATGATTCGCAACGTCGTCATGCTACCGGGCTGACAGCGGCCGCCGATGTAGGCGTTCAAACGACCCGAGTCGACTAGATCCCCGACGATACACACGCTACAGTTGCGTGGCGGTACGTGCGCTGTAATCGACAATACCGCGATTACGTATGAGCCAAAAGTTCCAGGCGTCCGTGCAGCACCGGGGCGACGTCAGCTACGTCAAGCTCGGCGGCGTCATCGACGAGGACAACGAGCTCGGCGAGCTCGTGGAGAAGATCCCGGGCGGCACCGCCGTGATCGATCTCGGCGAGATCGAGCGCATCAACTCGTGCGGCGTGCGCGACTGGGTCAACTGGCTGACCAAGCTCGAGGGCAACGGCACGCACTCGGTGCTCGTCGAGTGCTCGCCGGCGATCGTCGCGCAGATCAACCTCGTCAACAACTTCACCGGCAACGGCGTGGTGAAGAGCTTCTACGTGCCGTACTTCTGCCCCGAGTGCGACGAGGAGAAGGTGCTGCTCGTCGAGGCGACCGACATGGGCCCGGGGCCGCACGAGCCGCCGACGTGCCGCTGCGACGAGTGCGATCTGGTCATGGACTTCGACGACATGCCGGACTCGTACTTCGCGTTCCTGTCGAACCAGAAGAAGCTCGCCGAGCCCGACAAG
>JBLMXA010000536.1:0-3624 GCA_050257515.1 Acidobacteriota bacterium
CGGCCGCCGCGGCGCGCGCGTGATCGTCGGCCGCGAGCGCGAGCTCGACCGCGTGCACGCGCGCGACGAGCGCGAGCCGCGCCTCGAGCATCGCCGCCGTCGCGTTCAATCCGGCCTCCAGCGCAGCACGCGCGCCGGCCACGCCGGCAATCCGTCCTCGCGCCGCTTGCCCGCCGCGCGCGCGGTCAGCTTCGCGAACATCTCGAGCCGCTCGACCAGCGGCGCCGGCGCGTCGATCGCGAGCGTCACGCCACCCTCGTCGTCGAGCGTCGCCGTGCCCTCGTAGACCTCGCCCGGCGTGTAGATCGCGACCCGGTACGCCGCGCTCGCCGCGTCGCCGGCGCTGTCGAGCTCGAGCAGGAAGCGCGCACCCGCTTCCGGCGCGAGCCCGCTATTCCCCGAGGTCGGCGGCAAAGCGACTCGACACGTCGGCAGCGTTGCCCCACTGCGTCTTCTTCCACTCGACGTTCCACTGGCGCAGGATCCACATCGGATCGAGCAGCAGGCGCGCGCCGATCTCGGACTGCGCCGAGCCCCACAGGTCCTTGCGCTCGTCGGGATCCTTCGCGAGGTCGTACAGCCGCGGCGTGTTCGGCCCGAGGAGCTTGAGCTTCCAGTGGCCGATGCGGCCCGCGTGCGCGTTCTCGTACTGCGACGAGAACGACATCCACGGGTAGCCGCCGGCGGCGCCGTTCGCGACCGGCAGCAGCGACATGCCCTGCCACTCGGGATCGATCGCGACGCCGAGCGCGTCGGCGAGCGTCGGCACGATGTCGATGCCCTCGGCGCCTTCGGTCACGCGCCCCGCGGGGAACAGCGGCGGGTAATGGATGAGCAGAGGGACGTGGAGCAGCGTCTCTCGCTCGCTGCCACCGTGCCCGACGCGGCCGTCCTCCCACTGCTCGTCGCCGTGGTCGGCGGTGACGATCAGCATCGTCTGGTCCCATACGCCCCAGCTCTGCAGCTTGTCGACGAGCTTGCCGAGCAGATCGTCCTGGTAGCTGACGTTGCTGTCGTACAGCGCGCGCACGTGATCGTGCTCCTTCTCGGACAGCCCCTTGCCGTCGCTGCCGTTCGGGCCGTCGTCGCCGTACTCGGTCTGGAACCGGCCCTTGTAGCCGCCGTCGTACTTGTCCATCCATGGCTGCTTCGCGCGCCACGTCACGTGGGTGTCGATGAACCCGAGGTAGAGGAACCACGGCTGGTCCTTCTTCGGCTGCACGAACGACAGCCCCTTCTCCATGATGTCGGCGCCCTTGAGGCCGAGCCCCTTCTCGATGTGGTTGACGAAGTGGTCCCACTTGTCGCCGAACCCGCGCGCCGGCCGGATGTAGCCGTTGCCCGACGCGCCCGCGGTCATCTTGCCGGCGGCCTTCGCGACCTCGTCGATCGTCATCCACTTGTCGGCGAGGTGATCGCGCATCTCGATCGCCTTGTGCTTCGCGAGGTAGTTCGACGACCAGATCGAGGCGTGCGAGACCTGCGACTCGTTGCCCTGCACGTACGTGTTGACGAACACCGCCGACGACTCCGCGAGCTTCTCCCAGTTCGGCGTCTCCGGCCGCGCCTTCGGGTTGAACACGCGGATGCGGTCGGCGCGCAGCGAGTCCATCACGACGAACACGACGAACTTCGGCGGCTCGCCCCGCTTGACCTGCGCGCGCTCACCCGGCACGACGAGCGCGGCGTTCGCGAGCTGCGTCTCGGCGCAGCCCGCGCCCTCGAGATCGAGCCGCGCGGCCTTGCCGCCGAGCGCGGCGAGATCGACCGCCGAGCCGGTGCCGACGAGCTTGCCCTCGACGGTCTGGCCGTCCTCGCCGGTCGCCAGCACGCTGACCTGGCAGTTGCCATCGGCGAGATCGCCGGCGAGCTTCGCCTTGTCGGGGATCGCGACGAAGTACGTGAGGCCGCCGGCCTTCGGCAGCAGCAGCGCCTTGCTGCTCGGCTCGTAGAACCGCGTCGCGCCGTCGTCCGCAGGCGCGGTCTGGCCGCCGACCTGGATCCACGCGACCTCGAGGCCCGAGCTCTTCGCGAACACCGCGAGCGTGTTCTCGCCCTCGACGAGCTCGCCCGCCGGCACGCTCAGCTCGGCGGTCGACCAGCCCTTGTCGAGCTTGCCGTTGACGTCCTTGTGGTCGTTGACGCGCAGGCTGATCGTCTCGGCGTCCTTCGCGAACGCGCGCAGCCGCACCGTCGTGCGGCCGGCCTGCGCGCCGGTGAGCGGCACGAACACCGAGCCGCTCTTGCCGGTGATGCGCGCGACCTTGATGTCGCCCTCGCTCTGGCGCAGCTCCCACGACTTCTTCGCGCCCTTCATCACGTTGCCGATGCGCACGTACTTCGCGAACCCCGCGGAGCCGGCGTTGACGAGCAGCCCGCCGCCGCGATCGAGGTGCGCGGACAGCCGGTTGTCGACGAGCGAGTACACCGCGTGCTCGGGGCCGCGCGCGGCGGCCCTCGCCGGTGGCGCCGCCGGGCGATCGACAGCCTGCGCGGCCTTGTTGCCGGGCACCGCCGGCGCGCCGGGCGTGACGTCCGCGGCTTTCGGCTCGGCCGCGGCCGGCTCCTTGCTGCTCTTGCCGCAGGCGCCCACGACCGGGAGCACGAACGCGACGACGAGGACGCGACGGAAGATCATCGACGAAACCTAGGAACAATGCGTCCGCGGGTCAAGAACGGTTTCGTCGGGAATTACCTCGGTCGGCCGAGGCCCCGGTTCAGGAACACCACGCCGAGCACGATCGACGTCGTCGGTACGGCGTACAGCGCACCGCCGGTGAGCGCGTACACGCCGGCGAGCATCGCGACCCCGCCGCCGACGAGCAGTGCGCCGAGCCGGACGTATTGACGGTGCTCGCTGCGCGCCGAGCTCGCGAGCACCTCGTCGAGGTCCGGGATCTGCGCCGCCATGGCCGGCTTATATCAACGAATCCGCCAGGCGTGGCTGTAGATGTTGCAGCGCTCGCCGCGCACGAAGCCGGCGAGCGCGACGTTGAACCGCTCCGCCAGCTCGATCGCGAGCGAGCTCGGCGCCGACACCGACGCGACGACCGGCACGCCGAGCATGATCGCCTTCTGCACGAGCTCGTAGCCGGCGCGGCCGCTGAGGAACAGCACGTGTGCCGCCGGATCGAGACCGTCCGCGAGCGCGCGGCCGGCGAGCTTGTCGACGGCGTTGTGGCGGACGACGTCCTCGCGCGCGAGCACGAGCTCGCCGGTCGCGGCGGAGAACAGGCCGGCGGCGTGGAGACCGCCGGTGTCGGCGAACACCTGCTGCGCTGCGCGCAGCCGCTCGGGCAGCGCAGCGAGCACCGCGCGCGCGACCGTGGTGTCGGCGGCGACGTCGCGCGCGCGCAGCTCGAGATCAGCGATCGCGACGCGCCCGCACACGCCGCACGCCGCGCTCGCGAGCAGGCCGCGCCCGGCGAACGCGGCGGCCGGGACGTCGAGCTCGACCGCGTCCACGCCGAGCTGCGCGAGCGCGCCGGCGGCCACCGACTCGGCGTGGAGCAAGCCGCGCACGAGCTCCAGATCGTGGCCCGGCGTCCGCATGATCGTCGCGACCGGGGTCCCGCGTGCGCGCAGCTCGAGCGGCGCCTCGACCACCACGCGATCGCGATCGGC
>JBLMXA010000537.1:0-2719 GCA_050257515.1 Acidobacteriota bacterium
CGCGCGCTGAATGCCAAGATCGAAGAGGCGAAGCGCAAGAAGAACCTGCTCATCGCACGCAAGAAGCGCGCGGAGGCGCAGAAGCAAATCCAAGAGACCATGAGCGGTCTCAAGAACGCCAGCGCCTTCGAGGCGTTCGATCAGATGGAGCAGCGCATCGGCCAGATGGAGGCCGAGGCCGAGGCCGGTGCGGAGCTCGCGGGCGAGCTCTCGGGCGACACGCTCGAGTCGAAGTTCCTGCAGCTCGAGCAGGGTCCCGGCGGCGGCGAGGACGACGCGCTCAACGAGCTCAAGGCGAAGATGGGGCTGCTCGAGGCCCCCAAGGGCGAGACCGCCAAGCAGCTCGGCGCCGGCGCAACGCCGGCCAAGGAAGACAACGGTCACGGCCACGACAAGAAGGACCAGTCCGGTCCGGTCGGCCCGTCGCTGACGCCCGAGGACCTCAAGGAGCTCGAGGACCTCGACCTGGCCGAGCTCGAGAAGGAAGCCAAGAAGTAGCAACGTGCGCCGGCGACTGTCGCCGGCGGTTCACAGCTGACCGCGAGTGACGGCGATCGCGCCGTGGTTTCCGCGGCTTGGCGGTTCTCGACGCGGATCGCCAGTTGCAGTGCAAGGCGGCGATGCGTCTCGTCGGAGCTGTGTTGTTCGTCGCGCTCGCCGGCTCGCTCGCCATCGCCGATGACGCGAAGCCCGCGGAACCCAAGCCGGAAGCGCGCCCGAAGGTGCCGCTCCGCCTGGTCAAGGTGCTGCCGGAGACCCACCAGGCGCTGCTGCTGGACAAGTCGAAGAACACGCACGTGCTGGCAGAAGTGGGCGAATCGGTCGAGGGCTACGCACTCACCGACATCGACGACGACGAGGTGACGCTCGACAGCCCGACGGGCGCCGAGGTCGTGCTCGTCGCGCCTCCCGCGTGGCACCGGCGCGCGGACGACCACCTTCCCGAGCCTCAGGCTGCACCGAAGCCGGCGCCCGCGGCCAAGCCCGCGCGCGCGCCCGTCGACCCGTACGCCGACGCCAGCGCTCCCCAGGACCCATACGCCGACGCGAGCCCGAGCCCGAGCCCGAGCCCGGATCCGGCTCCCGCAGCCGCTCCGGTTGCCGCTCCGGCTCCGGCTGCCGCTCCGGCTCCGGCTGCCGCTCCGGCTCCGGCTCCGGCTCCGGCTCCGGCTCCCGCTGCCGCTCCGGCTCCGGCTCCGGCTGCCGCTGCGGCTCCGGCTGCTCCCCCCTCCCCGCCGGCTCCGGCTCCCGACGCGCCGATCACGCTCGCCCGCGCCGACGTCAACGCGGCGCTGTCGAACTTCAGCCAGCTCTCCGCGTCGCTCCACGCGACGTTCACGCCCGCCGGCGCGCGCGTCGACTCGGTCGCCGACGCCTCGATCTTCTTCCGCGCCGGCCTGCGCACCGGTGACGTGATCACGGCCGTCGACAACCAGCCGCTGCACTCGCTCGACGACGCGGCGACGCTCTACGCGCGGGCGTCAACCACCCGGAACACCACGATTCACGTGCTGCGTGCCGACAAGCGAGCGGATGGATCGCCCGAGTGCGAGCGAAGCGACCGCGAGGCACCTTCCGCAAGCGCGTGCCGCGAAGCGGCGCACCCGATCGCGCTGCACATAGCGATCCAGTAGCCCCTGCTATACGATGGGCGCGTGGGACCGGTCCGTCTCGAGCTACGGCTGAACAGCCATTCGGAGTGGATCAAGATCTTCGATCCGCGCGACTGGACCGTGTTCGTGCCGACCGACACGCCGGTCGAGAACGGCGCGACGCTGCGCATCGATCTCGACGTCGGTGGCTGGGCGGTCACGCTGCGCGGCACCGTCGTCGGCTCGCGCGAGGATCCGAACGGCATCGTCGTCGCGCTGTCGGGCAGCGAGCGCGAGAAGATCAACTACCTCAACGGCTTCGTGCGCGGCGGCCTGCTCAACCTGCGCGAGAAGCGCCGGCTGCCGATCAAGCTGCAGGTCACGTACGGCGCGATCGAGGGCCCCGCGAAGACGTTCACGAAGGACATCAACGAGGAAGGCCTGTTCCTGTTCACCGACAAGCCGCTGCCGGAGACCTCGCAGGTCCACATGCTGCTCGACGTGCCAGGCAAGCAGCAGCCGCTGTCGCTCGTCGGCAAGGTGTCGCACACGATCCTCGCGCAGGACGAGGAGCCGCCCGGGATGGGCATCGTCTTCGATCTCACGGACCAGCAGCGCGAGCAGGTGCTCAAGGTGATCCAGGAGCTCGAGGAAGCGCTCGAAAAAGGCGAGCTGCCGAAAACCACGATCGAGTAGTCGTGGCGCGTCGCATCCAACCCGTCGCGCCGATCACCTGGCGCGACGGCGTGCACATCACGGGGACGCCGATCTGGTGCGACGCGCGCCGCCGCCGCGACGTGTGCTTCGTGTCGAGCGCCGATCGCGTCGGCAAGGCCGGCCACGACCAGCTGATCGGCACGCCGATCGCGCTCGCGCTGCTGGGCGCGGGCGCGGGCAACCTCGCGGTGCCGCTGCACCGGCCGTTCACGCTCGGCACGCTGCGGCTCGAGCTACTCGATGCCGGCCGCACGCTCGGCGCCGCATCGCTACACGTCGCGATCGGCGGGCGCGGCGTGCTGTACGCGGGCGAGGTGCGCGCCGGCGCCGAGCTGCGCGCGTGTGACGCCGTCGTCGTCGCCGCGCCGATCGATCGCGCGCTGCCGGCGCTCGCCGAGGTCTCCGGCGAG
>JBLMXA010000538.1:0-13353 GCA_050257515.1 Acidobacteriota bacterium
CCGGGGACTTTGCTGATCGGCGACCTCCTCGCGCTTCCGGAAGTGGAGAGCTGAGCGGTATGGCGTCTGAACCTGAGGGCACCGCGGAGGCGCGAGCTCCGTCGACGGAGCCGATTCCCGCTGCCACACCGAGATCCGCGGACGTGAAGCTCGTCCGTGACAATCTCCGGGGGCGGCGGAACGTGTCGCGGATCATCATGGTCGTGGCTGCGCTGCCCTGCATCGCGCTGGCATCCAGCATCTTGGAGCGAGATACGTTCGAGTCCGCCTTCTACGGGGCGATCACATTTGTGGTGCTGTCTCTCGCGGCGCTCGTTCGTGCACGAGGAATTCGAGTGCGGCGGATCTGGCGGACCGGGGAGCTCGTCGAGGCCACGGTCATCAAGAGCGTCCTCTTGTGGCACGATTACCAGGGCACTGCGTACGGCATCACGATGACCGTGAGCGGCACGACGCTGGAATTCAACTACCCCTACGAGCTCCCATTGGAGAAGCGGTACCAGACGCTGCTCGGACGCAAGTGGGCGCTCGTCGTGATCGACGATCGAGCACAGCTCGTGCTGGTGCCGTGGAAGCGCGCGTAGGCCGCTATGTCCCTTCCTTCTTGTCGGACTCGCCAGCGGCCCACTGTCGCATCCAGGGCACGACTCCACCGAGGAACGGCAGCGACTCGGCCTCGCCGGTCACGCTCTGAATGAACGTTGCGGCGCTGTCCCAACCGAGCTCGCCGACGTCATAGGCCTTGTGTGCCATGTGCGCGCCAGCGCGGACGACTTTGGGGATGCCGCCGGGTTCACCGACATGGAGGCGGGCCTGGGTGCGGTCGCGAAGATGCTCGCCGTACTCGTTCACCCGCTGCACCACGCCTTTCGGTTCACGCGCCGCGCCCTCTTCGACTGCATGCTCCACAGCCTTCGCACCGCCCCGTGCCTCCTCTCCCGCATGGACCACTTCGCCACCTTCGCCCATCACCACGTTCAAACCGGCCATGATCCCGTGTTCAATCGCCTCCGCCTTCTCGTGATGCTCGCTCTCCTTGTTACCCTTCAGATGGTCGTACCCCGCGTGCATCCCGTGATACGCGGCCTGCGCACCTTCGGTGAAGATGTTGACCCCCGGAACGAACCCGGCCATGTCGAGGGCGACCTGCCCACCATGATGAAGCACGAAGTCGCCGACCGTGAAGAAGCCACCGGCCATCGCATCGCCGATCTGCCCGAGCATTCGGGTGTCGTCGCAGGGGGCCATTTTTTCGTCGAACGCGACCGGGCCGGCGATGGAAGGCCGGCACGCGCCGGGAAACTCCTCTGCGGCTGGCTGCGGCGGCGACGCTTCGGCCGCGTGCGCGGAGTTTGCGCGGCCATGACCGAGGCCTAGATGGTCCAGGTAGCTGCTCACGCCGCCCGACACCTCGCCGAGCGCCTTATCCAGCTTGCGTACGCTCACGGACCAACCCGGATAGGATACGGCGCGCATCCATCATTACTTCCCAGCTAGTCGGAGTAGTGCCAAAGCGCAGCGATCGCGCGATGTTCGGAGATGCTTGTTGCTCCGACCTTCGGAACGGGACGGATCGAGCGTGCCAGGGGCAGCAGGACGTCATCCGGGTCTATGGGCGATCGGCTCTCGAGACGCGCCGTGTATGCATAGCGATCATCCGCGAGCATCACGGCCTGGACGTATGTGACGTGGCCCTCGGCGTCACCGCGGAGCGCGACCAGCTTGCCGGTCAGGCCGAGACAACCCTCGACGGGCCGTTCGCTCGGACCCTCGCGAACCGTGAACGACGCGAGCAGGTCCTCGTGCACGATCTTCTGAACGATAGTGTCGGTACCGAGTGGCGCGGCCGGCGGGACGGACAGCAGCGAGCGATCGCGCTGGTACGTCGGTGCGTAGAACTGCGTCAACAGGCCGCGGCTTCGCGGGGCCCATCCGAGGGGGGCCGTAAGCTCGACCCGCCGCCAACGGTAGCCAGCGAGCAGCGGGAACTCGCGCACGAGCGGGTCGAAGAGCGTCATGAACATCGGCTCGTGCTCGACTCCATACGCAGCATCAACAACCGCGTGGAAGTCCTCTCCGAACACGACGCCGAGATCGCGACGCATTGGCCCGCATGCCGTTGCTGCAGACAGTGACACGATCGCGGCGTGCTCGCCTTCACGAGTCACCAGGCGTTCCGCGTGTGTCACTCGTGTATCGCGTGCACGCTCGGCCAGCTCCCTACGCGCGGTCTCGACGATGGCCTTCACACTTCGAATCGGCGACGCGCGCGGCGCGATATGGATGTACGCAGCCGCGGGCGCCACCTTCGGCATGAGCCCTACACCGGTCGCCGTCCATCGCCGCTCCCACGACCTGAAGACGCCGATCTCCACTCCAGGATCGTACTCCTCCCAATGCAGAGCGGGTGGGACCGGCTACTAGCGCGTCAGCGCCTCGGCGTAGTGCTGGTGGACGATCTTCCAGCTCTTGCCCTCCTTCGCGAGCACCATCAGCACGCGGTAGTTCGTGCACTGCTGCGTGCTCGACATCGACAGCGCGAGCCACATCAGGTCGCCGCCGGGCGCGATGCCGCTGCGCCGTGACTTCTCGAGATCGAGATCGAGCTGCCACTTGTCGAAGATCCTCCGGATCGCGGTGCCGCCGGTCCACTGCTCGCCGGGCGCGCTGCCGAACATCTGCGCGTGCGAGTCGCTCGACAGCAGCGGCACGAGCGCCTTCGCGGTCCCGCTGTCCATCGCCGCGTCGAGCTGCTTGCTGACCGTCACGACCTCCTCGATGAGGTTCGTCGGCGGCTTCCACCACGGCTCGATGCTGCCGCACATGGCGGGCTTGTGGTTCGCGACGCCCGCCGACAGCTCGGCCGCGCGCACGTGCCATGCACCCTTGTCGAGCGTGAGGAACGCGCTCGCACGCAGCTTCAGGGTGCCGGGCACCACCGCCGCGATCCACGCCGCGGTGCCGCTCTTCGCGACCGCGGCGGCGACCACCCGCGGCTTGCCCTGGATCAGCACCGCGACCTCGCCGAGGTGCTCGGGCGTCGCGGCCTGCTCGTCGGAGAACGGCGACACGAACGTGTCGACGTCGGCGCTCGCCTGCTTCGCGGCGACGGAATCGAGGAATGTGGTGAACGCCTTCGTCGCGTCGGCCTGCGGATCGGCGTGGGCGGGCGAGGCGAGGGCGACCAGGGCAACGACGAGCGCGGCGCGCATGGCGCGAGCGTATCGCTCAGAAGTAGGGCAGCGAGTAGTGCTGGTGGACGATCTTCCAGCCACCGGGTTCCTTCGCGAGCACGAAGAAGCCGCGGTACATCGAGCACATCTGGGTCGGCGCCATGATCGGCACCGCGAGCCACACGAGCGCGCCGTCGGGGCTCGCGCCGGCGACCGCGTGCGGCGGCTGGTCCTCCGCGGTCCATGCCGACACGTGCCACTTGCGGAAGATCTTCTTGATCGCCGCGCCGCCCGAGAACGTCTCGCCGGGCGAGGTGCCGTACAGCAGCGCGTCCTTGCTGTCGGACATCGCCGCGGCGAACTGCTTCGCGTCGCCGATCGCGTTCATCGTCTGGCGCACCAGCGGCTCGAGCGCCTTCGGCGTCTTCTGCGGGGCCTCCCACTGATTCGAGGCATTGCCGCAGCCGGGCGGTGCCGGCTGTTCGGGCATCGCGACCGAGAAGTGGGCCGCCGTGACCCGCCATGCCTTGCCGTCGAGCACGAGCACGGCGCTCGCGCGCACGGTCTCCGGCTTCCACTTGTCGCCCCGCACGCGCGCCGAGATCTCGGCGGCGACCCACGCCGACGTGCCGCCGGGCGACACGACGAGGCGCACCAGCTTCGCGAGCTTGGGCTGCTGGAGCCCCTGCGTGAGCTTCGCGGGGACCGGCAGGTCCTCCTCCTCGAAGCTCTGCGGCTCCATCAGGAGCTCGATCGTGCCGAGGTCCGGCTTGGGGGCCGCGTACGCGTTCACGAACGCGGTGAACGCCGCGGTGACGTCCGCCCTGGTGTCCGCGCGTGCGGGAGACGGGAGCGCGAGGGCGACGAGGACGGCGAGCGCGGTACGCATGGCGCGAGCCTATCGCGGCGCGCGCGGGTGTGCGGCGAAGAACGCCCACACCGCCTCCATGAACGACGGCGGCGCGGGCCGCTTCGCGAGGTCGGGCATGTGATCGACGCCGTGCATCGTCCACAGCTCGACGGCGGTGCCGTCGGCGCAGCCACCGTACGCGGCGACCTCGGTCTCGGCGCCGGACACGGCGGTGTCGAGATCGAGCGTGGCGTTCGGCGCGAGCGGCCCGGTGCAGCCGTCGAGCTTGGCCCATCGCGCGACGGTCTCGTGCGCCGAAGGGTACGCGCGCGGCCCGGGCACGAGCGGCGGCAGGCTGGTGCCGATCATCTTCGCGAGTCGTGCGAGCAGCGCGTCGTCGAGCGCGCCGCCGCCGTAGTGCACGAGCGAGTCGGCATCGCCGTAGATCGCGGCGAGCGACACGCGCGCGGCCGGCCGGCACTTGCTCGCATCGAGCCACGGCGCGCCCGCGTGCGCGGCGACCGCGGCGATCCGCGGCGCGAGCTCGCAGGCGAGCCGGTACGCCATGAACCCGCCGTTGGAGTGGCCGAGCACGTAGACGCGTGCGGGGTCGATGCGATAGCGCCGCTCGGCGTCGTCGAGCACGGCGCCGAGGTACGCGACGTCGTCGACGTGCGTGCCGCCGAAGTCGCAGCACGCGTCGTCGGCATTCCAGAACTCGTTGCCACCGGCGTCCTTGGTGCCGTCGGGAAGCGCGACGAGGAACCCCTCGCGGTCGGCGACCTCGGTGACGCGGAAGTAGGCGTCCTGGATCTTCGCCGAGTCGGTGAACCCGTGCAGCAGCAGCACGAGCGGCGCCGGGTGCGCGGCGTCGTAGCTCGGCGGGACGTGCAGCTCGTACGGCCGCGCCGCGACGAGCGCGCTGCCGTCCGGCGCGTGCGCCGGCGCCGGCGGCGGCCCGCACGCGACGAGCCCCGCCCACGCCACCCAGTGCCTGCGCACTACAGGTGTTTCTGGATCTCGGCTTCGAGCTTGCTGCGCGGCATCGCGCCGACCAGCTGACCGACGACGCGGCCGCCCTTGAAGATGAGCAGCGTCGGGATCGACCGCACGCCGTACTGCTGCGGGACGATCTGGTGGTGGTCGACGTCCATCTTCGCCACCTTGAGGCGGCCCTTGTACTCGTCGGCGAGCGCGTCGACGGTGGGCGCGATCTGTTTGCACGGGCCACACCACACCGCCCAGAAGTCCACGAGGGTGGGGACATCCGACTTCAAGACCTCGGTCTCGAAGTTCGCGTCGGTGAGCTCCTTGACGTTCTGGCTGGCCATCGCAACCTCCGGTGGTTGCTCTTATCTAACGCTTCGCAGAGCCGGCTGCAACCCACCCGAAGGGCCTGGAAGCGCGCGTTTGGCCAGGGATAGGGGTACAATTTTGTCGAGATGTCACGTCTGTTCATCTCTGTGGACCGCCTCGACGCGTGGACGGCTGAAGGCCGCGCGTCGCTGGAGGGCGATCGCATGGTCCTCACGGAGCTCGGCCGCGCATTTTCGATGACCCCGGCGGTGTGCTTCGTGTCGGCCAACGGAGGCGACGACGACCCCAACGGGCTGATCGGACTCGTCAAGTCCAAGCGCGCGCTCGAGGAGATGGGCGCGGAGCAGCTCGCGAACTCGGTCATCTACAACGACACCGCATACGACGTCATCGACGGGTTCATCGGCGAGCCGTTGCCGCCGTGAGGGCGCCGTGAACACGCCCGAGCGCGTGTTGACGGTCGCGCCGTCGCCGGCGTTCTGGGTGGCGGCGGTCGCCTACGCGGCCGCGGCGATCGTGCTGTTCGTCGTGCTCGCCGGCAAGGGCAAGCTGCGGCCGCTCGCGCTCGCGCTCGTCGGCGTCGCGTGGCTCGCGCACGGCATCGACATCGGCTGGCGCGGCGTCGAGCACGTCCACCCGGCCGAGTCGGTGCGCGAGGCGCTCGGCTTCCTCGCGTTCATCATCACGAGCGGCTACCTGCTCGCGTCGCTGCGCTACCGGCTGACGCTCGGCGGCGTCGTCGTGATGCCGGTGGCGCTCGTGCTGCTCGTGCTCGCGCGGCTGACGCCGGCGGGCAGCGAGCCGGAGAGCCTGTCGACGCTCGGCCGTGTCCACATCGTGCTCGCGACGGTCGGCGTCGGCGTGTTCGCGCTCGCGAGCGCGCTGTCCGCGATCTACCTCGCCGAGGATCGCGCGCTCAAGCGCAAGAAGCTCGACGGGCTCGTGTTCCGCGACCGCGGCGCGCCGCTCGACGCGCTCGACCGGCTCGCCCATCGCCTGATCTGGATCGGGTTTCCGATCTTCACCGTCGCGCTCGTGCTCGGCGCGGTGTGGGTGTCGCGGCTGGGCGAGGGCCTCGACCGCGTCGAGTACGTGCTCGCGCTCGTCACCTGGATCGCCTACGCGGTGCTGCTCGTCGCGCGCCAGATCTACGGCTGGCGCGGACGCCGCGCCGCGCGGCTCGCGCTCGAGGGCTTCGCGACCGCGCTCGCGGTGCTCGTGATCTATCTCGTGCGGCGGCTGTCGGGATGAGTACGGGGGAGCTGTTCGTCGTCGGCCTGTCGTGGCGCACGGCGCCGGTCGCGGTGCGCGAGCAGCTCGCGTTCCGCGAGGAGGAGATCGCGACGGTGCTCGAGGAGCTGACGCGGAAGCTGCCCGTCGCCGAGGCGCTGCTGATCTCGACCTGCAACCGCGTCGAGGTCTACGGCGTCGCGCGCGACGAGGGCGACCCGGCGACCGCGGTGCGCGACTTCCTGCTCGAGCAGCGCGGCGCGAAGTCGCGGGAGGTGGCGAGCGCGCTCTACGATCACCGCGGCGGCGCCGCGATCCGCCACGTGTTCTCGGTCGCCTCCGCGCTCGACTCGCTCGTCGTCGGCGAGGCGCAGATCCTCGGCCAGCTCAAGGCGGCGTACACGCTGGCCGGCAAGACCGGCACGTCGGGGCCGCTGCTGTCGCGCGCGCTCGAGCACGCGTTCCGCATCGCCAAGCGCGTGCGCACCGAGACGGCGATCGCGCGGGGCGCGGCGAACGTGTCGTCGGTCGCCGTCGAGCTCGCGCTGCGCGTGTTCGGCAAGCTCGACGGCAAGCACGTGCTCGTCGTCGGCGCCGGCAAGATGTCGACGCTCGCCGCGCGCCACCTCTACGGCAACGGCGCCGAGAGGATCGTCGTGACGAACCGCTCGCCGGAGCGCGCGAAGACGCTCGCCGACGAGATCGACGGCGAGGCGCGGCCGTGGGACGAGCTCGAGAAGCTGCTCGCCGAGGCCGACATCGTGATCAGCTCGACCGGCGCGCGCGAGCCGATCCTGACGCGCGCGCTGTTCAAGAAGGTGACCAAGGCGCGCCGGTGGCGGCCGCTCGTCGTGATCGACATCGCGGTGCCGCGCGACGCCGATCCCGACATCGGCGAGCTCGACGGCGTCTACCTGTTCGACATCGACGATCTCGACAAGGTGGTCCAGGCCAACCTCGCCGAGCGCCAGAGGTCCGCGCAGCGCGCGGTCGAGATCGTCGAGCACGAGGCGGGCCAGTTCGAGCGCTGGCTGCGTACGCAGGCGGTCGTGCCGACGATCCGCGCGCTGCGGGAGCGGTTCGCGCAGATCGCCGAGGCCGAGGTCGGCAAGGCGCTCGAGCAGATCGCGCACAAGGAGCACACGCGGGAGCAGCAGAAGCAGCTGGTGCAGCGCGTCGTGCAGCTCGTCGTCAACAAGCTGCTCCACGCGCCGACCGCCGCGCTGCGGGAGGCCGAGCCGACCGAGGGCGCGCTGCGCGCGGCCGTGGTATGCGAGCTGTTCGGGATCACGCCGGCCGAGGCCACCGAGGCCGAGCCACCGCCCGAGTCCGAGCCGGTCGACAAGGAAGAGGTACACGCATGAGCAGCGAGCGCATCGTCATCGCGACCCGCGGCAGTCAGCTCGCGCTGTGGCAGGCGAACCACGTCAAGGCGCGGCTCGAGGCGGTGTCGCCGGGCCTCGCGGTCGAGCTGTCGATCATCAAGACGTCGGGCGATCAGATCCTCGACGTGCCGCTCGCGAAGGTCGGTGGCAAGGGCCTGTTCGTGAAGGAGATCGAGCAGGCGCTCGGCGATCGCGCGGCCGATCTCGCGGTGCACTCGATGAAGGACGTGCCCGCCGAGCTCGCGCCGGGGCTCGCGATCGCCGCGGTGTCGGCGCGCGAGATCCCGTGGGACGCGCTGTGCGCGCGCGGGCCGGCGACGCTCGAGTCGCTGCCGCCGCGCGCCAAGGTCGGCACGTCGAGCATGCGCCGGCAGTGTCAGCTGCTCGCGCGCCGGCCGGATCTCCAGATCGCGCTGCTCCGCGGCAACGTGCCGACCCGGATCAAGAAGCTCGACGCCGGCGAGTTCGACGCGGTCGTGCTCGCCGCCGCCGGGCTCATCCGGCTCGGCATGGCCGAGCGCATCACGCAGATGCTGCCGATGGAGCTGTCGATCCCGGCGGTCGCGCAGGGCGTGCTCGCGATCGAGATCCGCGCCGGCGACACGCGCGTCGAGCAGCTCGTGCGTGCCGCGCTCCACGATCCGGTGACCGAGGTCCACGTCGCCGCCGAGCGCGCGTTCCTCGCGAAGATGGGCGGCAGCTGCCAGACGCCGCTCGCCGCCCACGCGATCGACGACTCGCGCGGCCTGCACGTCGTCGGCATGTGCGGCATGCCCGACGGCACGCGCGTGCTGCGCGCCGACGTCCGCGGCGTGCGCACCGACGCCGCCAAGCTCGGCATCGAGCTCGCCGACAGGCTGCTCGCGCAGGGCGCGGCGGAGATCCTCGCCGCGACGAAGATCTAGGTACGCCCGAGCTTCGTCACAGGGAAGCATTCTCGATTCTGTCTCCGGTTCCGCTTCACTGTTGAATTCCGGAATTCAATGGTGAAGCGGAACAGGAATCAGAATTCACGACGATTGCCACGGAAAAACGCCACCGCCGTGCGCATGTCGATGGTGTTATTCAACCGGGATGTCGGGCCGGGCGATGCGATCCAGCGCACTCGCGGCGCTCGCATGCCTTGTCGGCTGCGCCGAGCCGCCGCCGGTCGTCCCCGCGCCGCCGCACGGCAACCCGTGCGTGCGCGACGGGCGCGCGTGTGTCGACATGTACGTCGCGGCGCACGAGGACGACGACCTGCTGTTCATGAACCCCGATCTGTGGGCGAGCATCGCGGCGGGCAATCGCGTGGTCGTCGTCCACGTCACCGCGGGCGATCTGCCGCCCGACACGGTGCCCGATTTCACCCAGTACTGGATCGATCGCGAGCGCGGCAGCCTGAACGCGCTCACCGCGATGGCGCTCGGCAACGCCGCCAGCTTCGATCGTTACCAGCCGCCGGGCGAGGTGCCGGCGGGCTGGACGGCCGCGATCGCGACGTACGGCGGCTTGCGGGTCGCGCGCTACGATCTCGGGAGCGTGACCGCGGTGTTCCTGCGGCTCTCCGACTTCCAGCTGGACCAGGCGTGGAACGACCAGCCGGGGTCGGGCGGCCAGCTCGGCGGAGCGATGCTGCCCGCCGGCGACACGATCACGCTCGACTGCCTCGATCCGGTCGCCTGCACGCTCGGCACGACGATCGCGGCGCAGCAGCTCACGCGCGACCAGCTGATCGGCGTGCTCGGCGAGCTGATCACGAGCTACGCCGCGGACTCGGTCAGCGTGCAGGACGCGAGCGCGCTGACGCCGGAGGGGATCCACTGGGACGAGCTCGGCACGCCCGGCGACGGCTACACCGAGTACTGGGATCACGTGTTCGGCGCCGCGTTCACGCTCGCGGCCGCGACGCGCGCGCAGGCGATGATGGCGACGCCGCTGGCGCTGCGCATGTACCGCGGCTACACGATCTCGCACGAGCCGGAGAACTACGGCGATGGCGACGCGCTCGCGAAGGCGCAGGTGTTCGCGCGCTACGCCGTGCTCGATACCTCGATCGTCGAGCCAGGCGCGACGTTCGACGTCGATCACCCGAAGTTTCACGGCGGGGCGTACGAGCTCGACACGCCGAGCTCGTGGCAGCACCGGCAGTACGTGACGCGCACGTGGCTCGACGGAAGCCCGCTCCAGGGCCAGCTCGCGGCCGGCGCCGGCTGCATCGGCGTCGCGAACGGAGGCCCCGCGGTCGTGCCGTGCGACGGCGCGCCGGCGTGGAACGTGACCGCGACGAGTCAGCTGCAGGAGGCTGGCACGTCGTCGTGTCTGACCGTGCTCGCCGGCGGCGCGGTCGCGGTCGCCGGCTGCACGCCGCAGGGCGACGCCTCGACGATGTTCGTGCTCGACAATGGCCAGATCCGCAGCGCCGGCGCCCGCTGCCTCGCGCTCGCCGCGGGCGATGCGCTCGTCAGCACGGACTGCGACCACGAGCCGCTCGCGCCGCACGCGACCGACCTCGTGCCGGCGTCGCAGCGCTTCAGCTATTGAAGTACTTCGATGCGTGCGGAAGCCTCGTCGAGGATTTTTTGCCGCGCGTCGGCGGGACGTCTACGATTTCGGTGCTGTGATCACCACGCGCGTCTACTGGATCCTGCTCGCCGCGGCCGGGTGCGCCTCGCCGATGAGCGAGCTGCGACACGATAACCAGCGGCTCGAGCAAGAAGTCGCCGAGCTGCGCGCCGATCATCGCGCGCAGGACCGCAAGGTCCGCGATCTCGAGCACCAGCTCGCGGTCGCGCGCGATCGCACCGAGGGCGACGTCGTCGTCCCGCAGCTTCCGGTCGAGGTGGTCGCGCCGGCGAACACGCAGCCCCCGCTCCCCGACGGCGGCCGGCTCGTCGGGGTCGCCGACGACGGCACGCAGATCATCTACGAAGGCGACGCCGCGCTCGGCAAGCCCGCGACGATCGACGACGCGCCGTCGGTCGCGACCACCGTGCACCACGCGGCGCGGCCCTCGGCGCCGCTGCCGCTCGGCGACGAAGTGCCGGTGACGAGCGATCGCATCGAGGTCACCCATCACGTGCCGCTCGCCGCGCGCACGCCGCCGCCTCGCCCGCACCCGCGGGATACGACGGATGCCGTCGGTGAGTATCGCACTGCGGTCGACATGGTGAAGACCGGCAAGTACGGCGACGCGATCACCGCGCTGCGCGCGTTCCTCGCGCACTACCCGCGCCACGACTACGCCGACAACGCGCAGTACTGGCTCGGCGAGGCGTTCTACGCGCAGAAGGACTACGCGCATGCGCTCGACGAGTTCCGCGCTACCATCGAGACCTACCCGCGAGGCAACAAGGTGCCCGATGCGCTGCTCAAGGTGGGTTACTGCTACCAGGCGCTCGGTCAGGCCGAAAAAGCGCGGGCCGTCCTGGAGCAGGTCGTGAACCTCTACCCGAAGTCCGAGCCCGCCGCGCTCGCGGCCAAGCGACTGGAGCAGCCGTGAGCGACGACGTGCGATCGAACCGCGCCCGCAGCGAAGCGAGGACGCGGTCTCCTCAGGAGGAGCGACTCCCTCGACGGGGGACACGAACCGTCGCGCTCGCGCTGTTGCTCGCGCCGGCGGTGGCCGGCGCGCAGCCGTACATGGGCGGACCGTCGCCGGGCGCGCCCGACGCGCCGCGCACGCTCGATCCCGGCGCCGAGGCCAAGCCGTACACGCCGCCGCCGCCGCAGCCGGCGGAGCGAGAGAAGCCCAACGTCATGATCGTCGGGCCCGACGGCAAGGTGACGTACTCGCCCGATCAGGGGCAGGAGCCGAGCGGCTACTACGTCGACAACGGCGCGCCGGCGCCGTCCGGCGGCAACGAGCCCGTCGAGGTCCACACCGGCCCGGTCCCCGAGCTCCACGTCGTCCGCCGCGGCGACACGCTGTGGGACATCTGCTTCTACTACTTCAACGATCCGTGGCAGTGGCCGAAGATCTGGTCGTACAACCCGCAGATCACGAACCCGCACTGGATCTATCCTGGTGACCTCGTGCGGCTGTTGCCGCGCGGCGTGTTCGCGCAGCAGGAGCCGGAGCAGGAGGGCCCCGGCGGTAACGCCGGCCAGCCCGGGCAAACCGATGTCGTGCCGCCGCCGGCGCGCAGCACGCAGGTCGGCATCAAGCAGACCGCGTTCGTCGAGAAGGACGATCTCGACAGGTCGATCACGGTCGACGGTGCGGTCGACGAGAAGACGCTGCTCGGCGCCGGCGATCAGGTCTACCTGTCGTATCCGCCGAACCGCCCACCGCAGGTCGGCCAGCGCTACTCGATCTACACGCCCGACAACGTCGTGAAGGACAACGGCAAGGACGTCGGCGCGTACGTGCACTTGCTCGGCACCCTCGAGGTCCAGAGCGTGCGCCAGGACAAGCGCGCGCGCGGCGTGATCGTCGAGTCGACCCAGGAGATCGAGCGCGGCGCGAAGGTCGGCCCGCTGCTCAAGGCGTACAAGACGGTGCCGCCGGTGCCGCCGAAGGTCGACGCCCAGGGCAACATCGTCGCGGTCCTCAAGCAGACCCAGCTGATCGGCCAGGGCGAGCTCGTCTTCATCGACCTCGGCCAGCAGTCGGGGATCGAGGTCGGCAACCGGATGTTCGTCGTCCGCCGCGGCGACGCCTATCCGAAGCAGTCGCACAACACGGTCGGCCAGGACGACCGCCGGTTTCCCGCGCGCGCGCTCGGCGAGATCGTGATCGTGGAGGTCGGCAAGAACATCTCGGTCGGCCTCGTGACGCTCGCGGTCCAGGAGATGGGGGCGGGCGACATGGTGATGATGCAGAAGTCGCAGTGACGCTCGCGCGCCCCGCTATATAGATGATGGCGCGCGCTGCAAGCGGCTGAAATTGCTCGCGCCGGATCTCTCGAGCTTGACGGCACGGGGTAGGGTGGCTAATTCCATTCCCCTTGTGACTCCTGCGATCACGCAGCTGCAGCCGGGGGACCCGGGGTATCCACGGCGCCTCACCGCGCTGGGATGGACGCGCGAGCTGCACGTTCGCGGGCAGCTCGCCGAGGGTCCGGCCGTCGCGATCGTCGGTGCGCGTGCCGCGTCGGCCCGGGGCATGGACCGCGCCCACGCGCTGGCGCGTCACCTCGCCGAGCGCGGCGTACACGTCGTGTCGGGCGGCGCGCTCGGCATCGACGGCGCCGCGCACCGCGGCGCGGGCGCGGCGAGCACCACCGTCGTGCTCGGCAGCGGCGTCGACGTGCCGTACCCGCGCCGCCACGCGCCCATGTTCGATCAGATCGCGCGAGGTGGTGGCGCGCTCGTCAGCCTGCTTGCCGACGGGACGGAGCCGCGGCGCGGCACGTTCGTGCAGCGCAACCCGCTGATCGCCGCGCTCGCCGAGGTCGTCGTCGTCGTCGAGGCCGAC
>JBLMXA010000539.1:0-5049 GCA_050257515.1 Acidobacteriota bacterium
GGCTCGCCGCGCTCGATCCGCAGGATCGACGGCTCGGCGCGCTCGACCGCGAGGCCGTGCGCGGCCGCGAGGCCGAGGATGTACGGCTCGCCATGCGCGTAACGCAGCGTCGGCTGGAGGACGACGTCGCCGCCGGTGCTGCGCTCGACCGAGAACGCGAGCAGGCCACCGGGGCGTAGCGCCGCGGCGCACGCCGCGATCGTCGCGTCCAGTGCGCCGACGTAGAGGAACACGTCCGCCGCGACGATCAGATCGACGTCGCGCACGCGAGCGAGCGTGGTCGCGAGATCCTCGACGTGGAGCTCGTCGTAGAGGTCGCGCTCGCGCGCCCGCGCGATCATGCGCTTCGACAGGTCGGAGCCGATCAGCGTGCGCGCGTACCCGCGCAGCTCCACTCCGGCGAGCCCGGTCCCGCAGCCGAGGTCGACGACACACCAGCTGCGGTCGGCCACCGCGCCGAGCCCGGCGAGCAGCGCCGCGAGTGCCTGCGGGGCACGGTACTGGAGGCCGCCGACGAGCTGCTGGTCGAAGCTCGCGGCGTAGGTGTCGAACAGATCCGCGATCAGCTCGGACGGCGGCGGCGCCACCACCGGCGCCTCGGCCGAGTCGCCGGCGGGCGAGCCGGTGAGGCCCGCGAGCAGGAACCGCGCATGGGCGTGGCTGGGATCGCGACGCAGGATGCGCCGGAGCAGCCCGATCGCCTCGCGCGGTCGGTGGGCACGGATGTGGTGCTTCGCGAGCCGCTCGAGCGGGACCGTGCTGTCGGCGTCGAGCTTGATCGCGGTCTCCATCGCCGTCACCGCGAGCTCGTCGTGCCCGGCGGCGGCGTATGCCGAGCCGAGCGCGAGCTGGACGGGCGCGAAGCCAGGCGCCAGCTCGCGCCCGCGCTCGAGGACATCGATCGCGGCGTCCGGATCGTCGCGATCGACGAGCAACAAGCCGAGCAAGGTGATCGCGCCGAGGTGATCGGGGGCGAGCGCGAGCGCGTCGCGATAGCGCGCCTCGGCGGCGGCGAGCTCGCCTCGCTCGGCGTGCTCGTGGCCGAGCGCGACGAGCTCGTCCGGACCGCGCCTCCGCGGCTTGGCTGGCTTCCGCTTCATGACCGCCTCGAGGTATCCCACGAAACCTGGTCACTCCTCGCCTGCTAGGATGCGCGCCATGCGCATCCTGCCCTTCACGCTCGCCGCGGCGCTCGCGGCGTGCGCGTCGTCCGCGCCCAAGACGTCACCGTCACCGTCACCGTCACCGTCACCGTCGCCGCCACCGTCACCGTCACCATCACCGTCACCGTCACCAGCGCCGCGCGTCGGCGTGGTGATCGACGACATGGATCGCAGCGCCGACCCGTGCACGGACTTCTACCAGTACGCGAACGGCACCTGGCGCGCGAAGAACCCGATCCCGGCGTCGATGGATCGGTGGAGCCGGCGCTGGCAGGCCGGCGAGCACAACAAGCAGCGCCTCACCGAGATCCTCGACGAGGTGTCGAGGAAGCGGGACTGGCCGGCGCACTCGATCGAGCAGCAGATCGGCGATCTCTACGCGTCGTGCACCGACGAGATGGCCGTCGACGCCGCCGGCGCGGCGCCGCTCGCGCCGATCTTCGCCGAGATCGACGCGATCAAGACGCGCGCCGACGTCCAGCAGGTGATCCGCCACCTCGCGGCGAGCGGCGTCGCGGTGCCGTTCTCGATCAACTCGCAGCCCGGCTACCACGATCCGAAGCACACGATCGCCGATCTGTCCGCGGGCGGCCTCGGCATGCCGGATCGCGACTACTACTGGAAGCCGGAGCCGCGCTTCGTCCAGGCGCGCGCGAAGTACCACGCCTACGTCGAGCACGTGTTCGCGCTGCTCGGCCGCTCCGCGAAGGACGCGAAGGCGGCCGCGGCGAGCGTGTTCGACCTCGAGAAGCGGCTCGCCGGGGCATCGCTCGACAACGTCGCGCTGCGCGATCCGGCGAACCTCGATCACCCGACCGCGTTCGCCGCGCTCGGCAAGCTCGCGCCGCACGTCGACTGGACCGCGTACTTCGACGAGCTGAAGCTCGCGCACGCGGACCTCACGGTCGATCAGCCGAAGTTCCTCGCGGAGGTCGACCAGGAGCTCGCGAGGACGCCGGTGGCGGTGTGGAAGACGTACCTGACGTGGCAGGTCACCGAGTCGGCGCTGCCGTGGCTGGCCAAGCCGTTCGTCGACGAGTGGTTCGCGTTCGATCGCAAGTTCCTGTCGGGCGTCGGCGAACAGAAGCCGCGGGCGATGCGCTGCGCCGAGCTGACCGACGAGCTGCTCGGCGAGGCGCTCGGCCAGAAGTACGTCGAGAAGTACTTCCCGCCGGCGGCCAAGGCGCGCGCCGAGGAGCTGGTGAAGAACGAGCTCGCCGCGATGCACGACGCGATCACCGAGCTGACCTGGATGGACGCCGCGACCAAGCAGAAGGCGCTCGACAAGCTGGCGAAGTTCGAGGTCAAGGTCGGCTACCCCGACAAGTGGAAGGACTACTCGCACGTCGACATCGTGCGCGGCGCGCTGTGGACCGACATCGTCGCGGCGCGCCGGTTCGTCGTCGCCGACGATCACGCGCAGATCGGCAAGCCGACCGACAAGGACCGCTGGGGCATGACGCCGCCGACGTCCGACGCGTACAACAACTTCCAGGAGAACGAGATCGTGTTCCCGGCCGGCATCCTGCAGCCGCCCGCGTTCGACGTGAACGGGACGGATGCGATGAACTACGGCGCGATCGGCGTCGTGATCGGCCACGAGATCACGCACGGCTTCGACGATCAGGGCGCGAAGTTCGACGCCGATGGCAAGCTCGCGAACTGGTGGACGAAGGCCGACCTCGCGAACTTCCAGAAGCGCGGCGAGTGCGTGGCCGAGCAGTTCGACGGCTACTTCATCGAGCCGAAGATCCACCACAACGGCAAGCTCGTGCTCGGCGAGTCGATCGCGGATCTCGGCGGCGCGCGCATCGCGTACCGCGCGTTCGAGAAGGCGCACGCGCAGCACCCCGAGCCACCGGCCGCCGGGCTGACGCCCGAGCAGGAGTTCTTCGTCGCGTGGGGCCAGTTCCGCGGCGACGAGACGCGGCCCGAGACCATGCGGCGCATGGTGCAAGGCGATCCGCACCCGGTCGCGAAGTGGCGCGTGCTCGGCCCGCTGTCGAACCTGCCCGCGTTCGCCGCGGCGTGGCGCTGCAAGCCCGGCGCGGCGATGGTGCGGCCCGCCGCGCAGCGCTGCGAGATCTGGTAGCTCAGCGCAGCGTCGAGCCGATCAGGATGCCATCGGCCCAGTACGCACCGGTCGGGCCGGCGGGCAGCAGGTCCCACGTCGCGTCGGCGGCGAACGGCTCTGCGTGGATCGCGACGACGGCCGCGCCGTCGAGCCGGTCGCCGATCGCGAGCGAGCCGATCGGCTTGCCGGTCGCCGTCGGGTGGCCGGGCGATGCGTGCAGCGTGCGGCCGTCGGCGAGCTCGATCGCGACGATCGAGTGCGGACCGGTCACCGGGATCGAACGCAGCTGGACGATCGGTGCGGCGATCGGCCGACCGTCGCGGCCGGCGGTCATCACGAGATCGCCGACGTGAAGGCGATCGACGGCGACCTCGCCGTCCGGCGTGCGGATCCGCGCCGTCGGAGGCAGGCAGCGCAGCGGGCACGGTTTGCACATCCCGTCCGGCCCGCGCGCCAGCGAGTCGGTCGGCTTGCGGACGACCGGCGAGCACGTCGGCTGGACGATCGTGCCGTCGGGCTGGCAGCAATGCGTGGCATCCGCGGCGCATGCCGAGCCCGAGCCCGCGGCCGTCGCGCCCGAGCCCGCGGCCGTCGCGCTCGAGCCCGCGGCCGTCGCGCTCGAGCCACCGGTGCTCGCCGAGCTGCCGGTCGTGTCGGAGCCGCCTGGCGTCGTCGCCGGCGGCGGAGCCTTCGAGGAACACGCCGCGAACACGAGGAGGAGCCACGTCAGCCGCGCCATGCTGCGGTCGTATCACGACACGAAGCCCACGCACGAGCCTGCGGCGAATTCCGCGCGGCTCGCCCGCGAGCTGAGCGCGCTACACGTGACGCGGATTTCCGGCGAAGCGCTGACGAGACCGTGACCGAACGATCGAACCGCCTGCGCGAGCGGGAGCACATCCTGCCGGCGTGGCGCTCCCGATCGACCGCGAGCTCCGGCCGCGCCTGCGCGGCGTCTCGCATCGCTTCGCGTTCTTCGTCGCGGCGATCGCCGGCGCGATCCTCGTGATCGAGGCGCGCGACGGGCGCGCGCGCCTCGCCGCCGCGATCTACGCGCTGCTCTTGTGCGCGATGTTCGCCGTCAGCGCGACGCTGCATCGCGCGAGCTGGGGGCCGCGCGCGTTCGGCTGGCTGCGCCGCGCCGACCACGCGACGATCTTCGCGTGCATCGCCGGCACGTACACGCCGTTCTCGCTCGTCGGCCTCGGCGGCGACGCTGGCACGAAGCTGGCGCTGCTCGCGTGGACCGTGTGCGGTCTCGGCGTCGTGCGCGCGCTCGCCTGGCCGCACGCGCCGCGCGCGGTGACGTCGGCGTGCTTCGTCGCCGCCGGCTGGGTCGCGCTCGCCTATCTACCCGAGCTGCACGCCGCGCTCGACGGCGCGACGTTCGCGTTCGTCTTCGGCGGCGGCGCGATCTTCACGCTCGGCGCGCTCGTCTACCTGGTGCGCTGGCCGGATCCTTCGCCGCACGTGTTCGGCTATCACGAGGTGTTCCACGTGCTCGTGATCCTCGCGTGCGCCTGTCACTTCATCGCGGTCGCGCGGATCGTCACCCGCTGATCCTCGAGCCTCGCGATCCGGCCGGCCTTGCGGCTCGTGCGCAGCGCGGAGGCGACCGCGCGGCTCGCGTCGTCGTCGAGCGGCGCGACGCTTGCCGAGACCTCGACGATCCGGCCGCGCTCGGTGCGGACCGCGAGGCCGGCATCGCTCTCGCGCAGATCCTGACCATACGACGATCCCCCGTACGGCACCTCGAGCCGGTACTCGCCGTCGCCGCGCCGGCCGCTTTACCCGGTCCCAAGTCCCATGCCA
>JBLMXA010000540.1:0-6035 GCA_050257515.1 Acidobacteriota bacterium
CCTTCACGGTGTCGAGGAACTGCACGTACGAGCTCGGATCGGTCAGGTACGAGTCGGTCCTCACGCGGCAGCTCGTGTACGTGCCCGGTGCGGTCGGCGAGATCGGCTGGTCGCACGCGTACGCGTACTCCGGCTGGACGATGAAATCGCCGTGATCGCGCGCGCCGGGCAGCGCGAACACCGACGGATCGCGCACCGACGCGTCGTCCTCGTCGGTGAGGATCACGATCGCGAGCGGCACGCCCTCGCGCAGGAAGCCGGTGTTCTCCGGTCGCGAGCCGTCGAGCGCGCGCTTCATCGCCTCGAGCGGCGCCTCGAAGCCGCACCCGCGATCGCCGACCGACGCCATGCACGTGAACGCGGTGGCGAGATCGCCGCGGTAGTTCGTCTCGCGTCCGCCCGCCGTCGCGACGTCGGTGAGGAAGCGCCCGGTCACGCCGCAGCTGCCGGGCTGCAGCAGCCCGTTGTCGCCGGGATCGGGCGACGGGCAGCCGGCGAAGCCCGGCGCGCCGAGGTCGACCGTCGTATCGACGACGCCGACGTGCAGGTTCGGCCGGCCGCCCGGATAGGTGTCGAGCACGTCGACGAAGCGCTGGAAGTTCGCCTCGAACAACGCCTGCTTGTCGAGCGTCGACGCCGAGTTGTCGATGACGAACAGGACGTCGAGATCGGCGGCCAGCGGCACGTCCTTGATCACCACGCGCTCGGGCACGGGGGCCACCGTCGACATGTCGCGGGCGATGCAACCGGCGGCGAGGAGCGCGAGGAGGACGGCGAGGCGCATCCGCGATGACATCGCAAGAACGCGGCCAGCGCGCGCGCGGCGGCTTTCGCGCGGTTACCGCGCGCCGCCCGCCAACGTCATTGGCGATCGCGAGCGGTGCGTTGACCCTACGCCGCGAGCTGATCGAGGAACGTGCGCGCGTGCATCGCCCAGTCGCTCGCGCCGTCGAGCTCGAGGTAGCGCTGCAGGTGCTGCTTCGCCTGCGCGGTGCCGCCGATCTGCGCGAGCATCACGCCGAGGTTGTAGTGCGCGTCGGCGAAGTCGGGCGCGGCAGCGCACACGCGGCGCAGCTCGGCGACCGCGAGCTCGGTCTCGCCGAGGTCCTCGAGCAGGTTGGCCAGGTTGTAGCGGGCCTCCGGCTGGTTCGGATCGTGGTCGAGCGCGCGCTCGTAGATCCGGCGCGCCTCCTCGAGCTCGCCCTGGCGGTAGACGAGGTTGCCGAGGTTCGTGAGCGCGGCCGCCATCGTCGGCTCGAGCTCGAGCGCGAGCCGGAACAGGTGCTCGGCGAGCTCGCTGTCGCCGCGGTCCTCGGCGGCGCACGCCTCGACGAAGTTGCGGTACGCGGTCGTGCCGCCGTTCGCCTCGGTCGGCGAGTCCTCGACGGCCTGCGGCACGCCCGGATCCACGCGCGGCATCGCCAGCGTCTCCGAGACGTGCTGGCCGAAGCTCGGCAGGTTGAACGCCATCACGACCTGGCCGTTGACCGGCTCCCACGCGCGGTCGTCGGCGAGCGCGATGATCGTCTCGCCGTCGGAGCACACGCGGAGGCGCGAGTGCGGGTGGGTGTCGTCGGGCAGCTGCTTGCGCAGCGCCTCCACCGCCTTGCGCGCCTGCTGCAGCGGGATGTCGGCCGCGAGCAGGTCCTTCGCCGCCTTGACGGCGACGAGATCGCGGAACGTGTAGTAGAAGCGGCCGCCCTTGCGCACGGTCGCGCCGACGAAGCCGGTCTGCATCCAGTAGCGCAGGCGCGACTCCTGGACGGCGAGGATGCGGGCGACATCACGGATGGAATACAGCTCGATCATTCGGTCCTCTTTTCCGCTTCGACTCCGACGCTGAGGTGCAGCTCGCTGCCGCGCGCGCGGCTCTCGACGTCGACGCGCGCCGCGACCAGCTCGCACCCGGCGGCGCGGCGTGCCTCGTCGATCGCGATCCGCCGCGCGTGCGCGCGGCAGCGATCGTCGGCGGCGTACAGCAGCGCGACCCGCTGCGCGGTCGATGCATCGGGCGGGTCGCTGATCCGATCGGTCGCGCGCACGAGATCGACGGTGAGCATCGTCGAGCCCTCGTAGACGTCGCCGACCAGCTCGCCCTCCGACAGCACGCGCGCGCTGCCGTGCAGCAGCTCGACCGCGACCGGCGCGAGCTTGATCACCACCTCGCGCTCGAACAGCGACACGCGGCGGGCCATCGCCATCGGCTTGCGAGGCGGCACGGACTTGGGCGCACGGCGTGCGCGTCGAGGGGAAGCCATCTTTGGAAAATGGTAGGAGAGGCGGCGGGAGGCCGCCAATTTTCGCCCTGCGCCTTCCGTACAGGTCGGCGGCGCTTCCGAGCGCCGCCGACCGACCGATCTGCTACTGTGAGGGCGCTCCATGAGCCTGGACGTGAAGCGCTATCCGATCCTCGTCGTCGACGACGAACAGGACAACCTCGACGCGTTTCGCTTCAACTTCCGGAAGACGTTCGACATCCTGACCGCGACGAGCGGTCCCGAGGCGCTGCAGGTGCTCGCCGACAAGGACGTGGCGGTGGTCGTCACCGATCAGCGGATGCCGAAGATGACCGGCGTCGAGCTGCTGCGCGAGGTCCGCGAGCAGCGGCCCGACACGGTCGGGATCATCCTGACCGCGTTCACCGACGTCGACGTGCTGATCGAGGCGATCAACCTCGGGCAGGTCTATCGCTACATCACCAAGCCGTGGGACGCGAAGGAGGTCCGCGGCGTGCTGCAGTACGCGATCGAGCGCTTCCACCTGCAGCGCGACAACCGCAAGCTCGCCGCTCAGCTCGCCGAGTACACCGGCTACTTGAACCAGCAGCTGCACGGCGAGTTCGATTTCGGCAACATCATCGGCGAGAGCGCCGCGCTGCGAGAGGTGCTGAGCAAGGTCGAGCAGGTCGCGCCGACGTCGTCGACCGTGCTGCTGCGCGGCGAGACCGGCACCGGCAAGGAGCTGGTCGCGCACGCGATCCATATCAACTCGCCCCGCGAGGAGAAGCCGTTCGTGCGCGTCAACTGCGCCGCGCTCGCGCCGGGCGTGCTCGAGAGCGAGCTGTTCGGCCACGAGAAGGGCAGCTTCACCGGCGCGGTCGAGCGCCGGCGCGGCCGGTTCGAGCTCGCCGACGGTGGCACGCTGTTCCTCGACGAGGTCGGTGATCTCCCGATGGAGGTCCAGATCAAGCTGCTGCGCACGCTGCAGGAGCGCGAGCTCGAGCGCGTCGGAGGCAACGAGACGATCAAGGTCGACGTCCGCGTCGTCAGCGCGACGAACCGCAACCTCGAGAAGATGATCGAGGAGGGCGAGTTCCGCGAGGATCTCTACTACCGGCTCAACGTGTTCCCGATCAACCTGCCGCCGCTGCGCGACCGGCTCGACGACCTGCCGGTGCTGACGAACCACTTCATCGGCAAGTTCGCGCGCCAGATGGGCGTCGCGCCGGCGGGCGCGACGACCGAGGCGATGGCGAAGCTGCGCGAGTACAACTGGCCCGGCAACGTGCGCGAGCTCGAGAACATCGTCGAGCGCGCGATGATCCTCGCGAAGGGCGCGCCGCTCGGTGCCGGCCATCTCGACTTCGGCCGCCGCGCCACGAGCTCCACGCCGGTGGCGAACCAGAGCGGCAGCGTGCCGGTGCCGCAGAGCGCGCCGCCGCTCGCCGACGACGGCAAGAGCCTCGCCGAGCGCCTGCTCGACAGCGAGCGCAAGGAGATCATCGCGGCGGTCGAGAAGTCGCGCGGCAACATCGCGAGCGCCGCGCGCATGCTCGGCATCAACCGCTCGACGCTGTACTACCGGCTGCGCAAGCACGGGCTCGAGCACCTGCTACCGACGAAGGTGCAGGTCGGCGGCGACGAGCCCGGCGGTAGCGAGCCCGCGCCGAGCTGATGCGCGCCTGGTGGGTGGCGCTGGTGGTCGCGTGCGGCGGCAAGCAGACGCCGCCGCCGGCGAGCGACTTCCCGCCGATGCCGGAGCCGGCGTGGGCGCAGCAGTACGAGCAGCGCGCGGCCGACGGCTGCAAGTGCCGCGATGCGACCTGCCTCGACAAGGTGCACCGCGAGCTCGCGCGGCTCGAGGCCGACCACGGCGGCATGGACGACGCGCCGCCCGGCGTGCAGCAGGCGCACGGCAGCTTCGACCAGTGCTGGCGCGACGGTACGAAGGATCCCGCGCGCGATCTCGAGCTGCTCGCAAAGACCGCGTGCGACTGCACCGACTCGGCGTGCCTCGATCGCTGGAAGCTCGCGGCGATGCACCTCACCGACAAGTACGAGGTGGTCGATCTCGACGAGCTCGCGAAGTCGAGCGCGCCGGGCGCGGCGTCGCTCGCGAAGGCGCGCAAGTGCATCGCCGACGTCACGATCGACGGCACCGCGCTCGTCGCGATCGTCGAGAAGGCGACCGACGACATGTGCAAGTGCGGCAACGTCGGCTGCGCACAGGGCGTGATGAAGGCGCGCTCCGACGCGCTCGGCAAGTACCTCCAGGTCGACGGCCTCGACGCCGTGCAGCCCAAGCTCGACGCGCTGCAGCCGAAGTACTGCGAGTGCCTCGGCGACCTGGTCGCGCGCGAGGTCGCCGAGACGCTGAACCCGTTCCCGCCCGCGACGAAGATCGACGTGACGATGCACTGCAAGTAGCTGCGAAACGGGAAAGCGAGCTAGTTGCAGGGCACGGGGTTCGTGTCGATCGCGATCTCGTCGATCCACGCGTCGAACGCGGCCTGGCTCGTGACAGTGCCGACCCACTCGATGCCGAGGTAGACGTGATCGGGCGCGGGCTGGTTGGTCTGCGAGGTCGCGATGTCGGGGACCTCGACGCCGTCGACGTAGACATGCGTCGTGCCGGAGATCCCGCTCGGGAGGTCGAGCTGCAGGCACGTCCAGCGGTCGAGCGGCAGCATCGTGACCGTCGACTGCGCGTACTGCGGCGTCGTGTAGTCGTTGTCGACGACGAACGCGCTGCGCGCGCCCATCGAGATGCCGACCCCGGCGGTGTTCGCGAAGTTGAGCAGCTGCGCGAACGGCGAGCCCGGCATCGGCGACGCGAAGTACATCCACGCGCGCGCGTGGATCGTGCCGGTCACCGGGAAGCCCTGGCTCGTCAGCAGCTCGGCACGCGGGTTCGTCGTGCCCATGCTGATCGCGTCGGTGTGCAGGTGCACCGAGGACGTGCCGCGGTAGACGCGCGTGGTGTCGGGCGCGATCGTGCCGGCGTTGGTGTCGAGTGTCCATCGCGGGTCGATCGTCGCGCCGTCGAGGCTGTCGCACACGAACCCGGTGCACACGTAGGCGGCATCACCGCCGGCGTCGCGCGCGGCGTCGAGCGACCCGTCGCCGGCCGAGTCGCCGGGCATGTCGATCGGCGCGTCGCCGGTCGCGTGCGAGCCGAACCCGAGCCGGCCGCAGCCTGCCAGCACGACGAGCCACGCACACCGCACGTCCCTAGCGTACGCTGTTTCAGTCACCGCGTGCGCGTCCTGTTCATCGTCGATCCGCTGGAACGGCTGTCGCTCGCCGGTGATACCTCGTATGCGCTGATGCTCGAATGTGCGGCGCGCGGCTGGGACGTGTGGACCTGTCAGGTCGATCACCTCGGCCTCGTCGGCGACGACGCGGTCGTCGACGCGGTCCCGACGATCGTGATCCCGGCGACCACGCCCGCAGAGGCGTTCCAGGTCGAGGCGCGCGCGCCGCGCCGGCTCGCCGACTTCGACGCCGTGCTGATGCGCAAGGACCCGCCGGTCGACGTCACCTACATCCACGCGACGTGGATCCTCGACCACGCGCGCGGCAAGACGCTGCTCGTCAACGACCCGCGCGGCCTGCGCGAGCTCAACGAGCACCTCGCCGTGCTGCGGTTCCCGCACCTGACCCCGCCGACGATCGTGACGCGGTCGCCGGAGCGCCTGCGCGCGTTCCAGAAGGAGCAGGGCGGCGCGATCGTCGTCAAGCCGGTCGACGGCTACGGCGGGCTCGGCATCTTCGTCGTGCGCGACGGCGATCCGAACGGCTCGTCGATCCTCGAGA
>JBLMXA010000541.1:0-3265 GCA_050257515.1 Acidobacteriota bacterium
GATCGTGTAGTCGATCAGCGCGCCGGTCGCGCTCTGGCCGCCCTCGGTGAGCCACAGCCCGGGCACGAGCGCGCCGTAGTAGGGACCCCACACGCCGGGCACGAAGCGCGGATCGCGAGACACCGCGAGGTGGCATGTCGAGGTGCCGCCGACGACCGCGAGCTTGCGCTCGAGCGGGATCGAGCCCTCCGCCGCGCCGAGCATGCCGACGCCGCCGGCGTGCGCGTCGATCAGCGCGACGCCCACCGGCGTGCCGGCGGCGAGCCCGAGCTCCTCGGCGGCGCGCGCGGTCAGCTCGCCCTGGCGCTCGCCGGGCGGCCGCACGTCGGCGCCGATCCGCGCGAACCCCTCGTCGGCGAGGACGCCGAGGCCGATCGCGCGGAAGTAATCGGGCTGCCAGCCCCCCGCGTGCGCGAGGTACGTCCACTTGCACACCGTCGTGCACAGCGAGCGCGTCGCCACACCGGTCGCACGGTACGCGAGGTAATCGCCGAGATCGAAGAACGCGGTCGCGCGCGCGAAGCTCTCGGGCAGCTGCTCGGCCAGCCAAACGAGCTTCGGCGTCTGCATCTCCGGCGAGATCGTCCCGCCGACGTGGCGCAGCACCGGGTGGTGCGTGCGATCGATGCGCGCGGCCTGCTCGGTCGCGCGGTGATCCATCCACACGATGACGTCGCGCGCGGGATCGCCGGTCGGCGACGCGGTCGCGCCCTCGACGACGAGCGAGCACGTCGCGTCGAAGCCGATCCCGCGGACGTCGCTCGGCTTCGCGCCGGCGCGCGCGAGCGCGTCGCGCACCGCCTCGCCGCACGCGCGCCAGATGTCGGCCGATGATTGCTCGGCGTACTCGGCGTCGGGGCGCCACATCTCGATCGGTCGGGCGGCGCTCGCCGCGAGCGTACCGTCCGTACCAAACAGCCCGGCGCGTGCGCTGCCCGTGCCGACGTCGATGCCGAGGTAGAGCACGCGGCGAATGTACGACATACTCCGCGGCGATGCGGAAGCTGCTTTCGTTGGCATTGCTGTTCGTCTTGTTCGGTTCGGCGCGCGCGGAGTCGCTCGATGACATCCTCGCGAAGAACTACGCCGCACGCGGCGGCGACAAGCTGCGTGCGATCCAGTCGATCCGCTACACCGGCCACCTGCAGTTCGGCGGCTTCGGCGGCGACGGCATCGAGCTCGCGTGGGGCGAGGTGCTCGTGCCCGGCAAGATCCGCAACGAGGTCACGCTGCAGGGCATGACCGCGGTGATGGGCTACGACGGTCGCGACGGCTGGAACGTGCAGCCGTTCCAGGGCCGCTTCGAGCCCGAGAAGGCCTCCGCCGACGAGGCGCGCAGCATGGCGCAGCAGGCCGAGCTCACCGGCCCGCTCATCGACTACAAGGCGAAGGGCCATCGCATCGAGTACCTCGGCACCGAGGATGTCGATGGCACGCAGGCGTGGAAGCTCCGCGTCACCCGCCGGGACGGCGACATCCAGTACGTCTATCTCGATCCGGACTCCGCGCTCGAGATCCGCATCACGACCGTGCACAAGGTGCGCGGCACGGAGGAGATCACCGAGACCGATCTCGGCGAGTACGCGCAGGTCGCCGGCGCGTGGTTCCCGTTCGCGCTCGAGAGCGGCCCCAAGGGCGGCCCCAAGACCATCCACGCGCTGGTCGAGAGGGCCGAGGCGAACGTCGCGGTCGACGACGGCTGGTTCCGCGTGCCGACCGCGCGCGTGCAGCGCGTGATCGTCGCGGGTACCGGCGGCACGACCGGCGCCGAGGTCGCGGCGCCGCCGCCGACCGGCCCGGTGAAGGTCGACTCCGGCACGATCTCGGGGCTCGGCGCCCGCAACATCGGCTCGGCGGCGATGAGCGGCCGCGTCGCGGCGGTCGCCGCGGCCACCGTCGGCGGCAAGACGCTGATCTACGTCGGCGCCGCGAGCGGCGGCGTCTGGCGCAGCCAAGATGGCGGCACGACGTTCAAGCCGGTGTTCGACAAGCAGCCGGTGCAGTCGATCGGCGCGATCGCGATCGATCCGTCGAACCCGCGGAACGTGTGGGTCGGCACCGGCGAGGCGTGGACGCGCAACTCGGTGTCCGTCGGCAACGGCATCTACCGGTCGACCGACGGCGGCGAGACCTGGACGCACGTCGGGCTCGACAACTCGGAGCGCGTCGCGCGCATCCTCGTCCACCCGACGAACGGCAACATCGTCTATGCGTGCGTGCCCGGCAGGCTGTGGAGCGACAGCCGCGATCGCGGCCTCTACAAGACGACCGACGGCGGCCGGACGTGGACGCTCGTGCTCGCCGGCTCGAACCTGTCGACCGGATGCTCGAGCGTGACGATGGATCCCAGGAACCCCGAGGTGCTGTTCGCGGGCATGTGGGACTTCCGCCGCAAGGGCTGGACGTTCCGCTCCGGCGGCGATGGCCCCAACGCGCGCAGCGGCAGCGGGCTGTACCGCACGACCGACGGCGGGCGGACCTGGCAGAACTTCAGCGCGGCGCGCGGGCTCACGGCGATGCCGTGGGGCCGCGTCGAGGTCGCGATCGCGCCCTCCGATCCGAAGATCGTGTACGCGTTGATCGAGTCGAAGTCGTCGGCGCTGTTCCGCTCCGCCGACGGCGGCTACACGTGGGAGCCGCGCGACAAGAGCTCGATGATGGTGTGGCGGCCGTTCTACTTCGCGCGCCTGGTGATCGATCCGACGAACCCGAACCGGCTGTTCAAGCCCGACGGCGGGCTGATCGTCAGCGAGGACGGCGGCCGCAGCTTCTCGGGCTCGGGCGGCGGGTCGCACGGCGACTGGCACGACGTGTGGATCGATCCGCACAACCCCAAGCACGTGATCGGCGGCGACGACGGCGGCTTCTGGCTGTCGTTCGACGGCGGCACCAAGTGGTTCAAGGAGAACAACCTGCCGATCTCGCAGTTCTATCACGTGAGCGTCGACGACAAGGATCCGTACCAGGTGTACGGCGGGCTGCAGGACAACAGCTCGTGGGTCGGCGACAGCGCGTATCCCGGCGGCATCACGAACCAGCGCTGGGAGAACCTGTGCAACAGCGACGGCTTCTGGACGATCGTCGATCCGACCGATGCGAACGCGGTCTACTGCGAGGGGCAGGGCGGCTACATCATCCGCGTCGATCGCAAGACGCTGTCGTCGCGCGACATCCAGCCGAAGGCCGGCTACCACGAGAAGCTGCGCTTCAACTGGAACACGCCGATCGCGGTATCGCCGACCCGCAAGAACGTGCTGTATCTCGG
>JBLMXA010000542.1:0-8723 GCA_050257515.1 Acidobacteriota bacterium
GCGATCGACGTGCCGCCCGCCGCATACGCCGAGCAGGTCGAGGACGTGAAGATGTTCTTGTCGGGCAAGAGCGTCGAGCTCGTCAATCGCTTACGCGCGCGCATGGAAGGGCGAGCCGAGCGCGAAGACTTCGAGGTCGCCGCGGTGCTGCGCGATTCGATCGCCGCGGTCGAGCGCACGCTCGCCAAGCAGCACATCGTCCAGGACGACTTCGTCGATCAGGACGTGTGGGGCCTCTATCGCGAGGCCGATAGCGTCGAGGTCGCCGTGCTGTTCATCCGGGCCGGCAAGCTCGTCGGGCGCCGTGTGTTTCACCAGAAGGATCAGGAGCTGCCCGACGCGGCGGTCGTCGCCGAGCACGTCCAGCAGTACTACGCGACCGGCACGTACATCCCCGACGAGATCGTCGTCGGTGTCGAGGTCGAGGACGGTGCCGATCTCGTCGACTGGCTCTCGGCCGCGCGCGGCAAGAAGGTCAAGCTCGTCGAGCCGCGGCGCGGCGTGCGCGCGCGCCTGATCGAGCTCGCCTCGGAGTCGTCGTCGCGGCCCTTGCGGCTCGCCGCGCTCGCGGCCGCGTTGCGATCCGCGAGCTCGACGAGGCGCGCGCGCACGCCGCGGCGCGGCTCGACGACCTTGACCTTCCTGCCGCGCGCGGCGGACAGCCACTCCGCGAGCACCTCGCCGTCGTCGAGCTCGACGCCGACCACGACCTCGTCGGGCACGTACGTGCCGGTCGCGTAGTACTGCTGCACGTGCTCGGAGATCACGTCGCGATCGGGCAGCTCCTGATCGTTCTGGTGGAACGCGCGGCGGCCGACGAGCTTGCCGGCGCGGATGAACAGCACGACGACCTCGACCTTGTCCGCCTCCCGGTAGATGCCCCACACGTCCTGGTCGACGAAGTCGTCCTGGACGATGTGCTGCTTCGCGAGCGTGCGCTCGACCGCCGCGATCGAGTCGCGCAGCGCGGCCGCGACCTCGAAGTCCTCGCGCTCGGCGCGCCCTTGCATGCGCGCGCGCAGCCGCTGCACGAGCTCGACGCTCTTGCCGGACAGGAACATCTTGACGTCCTCGACCTGCTCGGCGTACGCGGCCGGCGGCACGTCGATCGCGCACGGTCCGCTGCAGCGCTTGATCTGGTACTGCAGGCACGGCCGGCCGCGCGTCTCGAGCACGTGATCGGTGCACGTGCGCAGCTGGAAGTGGCGGTTGAGCGTGCGCAGCGTCTCGCGCGCGCTCGTCGCCGAGTGGTACGGCCCGAAGTAGTTCGCGCCGTCGTCCTTGATGTTGCGCACGACCTCGACGCGCGGGAACACGTCGCGCTTCGCGCCGTCGCCGGCCGGATCCTTGAGCCGCAGCACCAGGTACTGCTTGTCGTCGCGCAGCTTCACGTTGAAGCGCGGCTGGTGCTTCTTGATCAGGTGGTTCTCGAGCAGCAGTCCTTCTTTTTCGGAGGTCGTGACGATCGTCTCGACGTCGGCGACCGCGCGTCCGAGAAATCCCGCGGCGACGAAGAACCGCTCGTCGCCACCCGGCCGGAAGTACTGGCGCACGCGCGCGCGCAGGTTCTTGGCCTTGCCGACGTAGATCACCTGACCCTTGGCGTCCTTCATCAGGTAGACGCCGGGCTCGGTCGGGATCCGATCGAGCAGGTCAGCGGCGATCACGCGCCAACCTTAGCGCGCCTAGAACAGATGAAAGTCGTGCAGCGTCACGAGGATCATCACGACGCCGAGCACCATGATCCCGGCCATGTGCACCATCGCCTCTATCTTCGGGTTCGCGCGGCGTCGCGTGACCATCTCGTAGCCGAGGAACACGAGCCGCCCGCCGTCGAGCGCGGGCAGCGGGAACAGGTTGAACAGCCCGAGGTAGACCGACAGGATCATCAGCAGCTTGATGCCGCTGACGAGGCCGAGCTTCCACGCCTTCGCGAACTCGTCGAAGATGCGCTTGGGGCCGCCTGGATCGGCCTTCTCCTTCGCGGTGATGATCTCCCACAGGCCGACCGCGATCAGCTTCGTCTGGTCGACCGGGAACTCGAGCGCGTCGCGCGCGGACGCGAAGATGCCCTCGTCGAGCACGTCGGGCTGCTCGCTCGGCACGATGCCGAGCAGGTAGAACGGCTTGCCGTTCTGCAACAGCTCCTTGCCGCTGTCGTCTTTCGCGAGCCTGGGCTGGATCGTGACGTCGCGCGCGACGCCGTCGCGGATCACGGTCAGCGTCACCGGCGCGCCGGCCTTGGCGTTGACGCGCTCGGTGAGCGACAGGCTCGCCTTGATCGGCGGCCCGTTCGGCGGCACGTAGGTGCCCCTCGCGAGGATCGGCACGTGATCGACCATGACGATGCGGTCGCCGACCTCGAGCTTGCCGGCGGCGTCGTAGGTGTCCTTGACCGCCGCGACGCCGTACCAGTGCCACGAGCTGTCGGCGCCGTGGCAGGTGTAGAGCGCGAACGCGAGCAAGATCGCGGAGACGTAGTTCGTCGCCGGGCCGGCGAAGATCGTGACGAACCGCTGCCACGCGGGACGGTTCGGGTACGCGAACTGGTCCTCGGGCTCGACCTCCTCGGCGATGTTCATGCCGCGGATCTCGACGAACCCGCCGAACGGGATCGGCGCGAGCTGGAACGTCGTGCCGGTCTTCTTCGACTTGCGCTTGAAGATGCCGGGACCGAAGCCGATCGAGAACCGCTCGATCCGCATGCCACACCAGCGCGCGACGAAGAAGTGGCCGCCCTCGTGCACCACGATGAGGAACGCCACCGAGAACAGCGCGGCTATGTAATACCAGGCCACTGATCGAATGATAGCAGCGCCTCGAGGGGGCCGCCCACACGCGCCGTTGGCTTAGACCGACCCTAGGCGACGCGGCCGCCGCGCGCGGCGAACGCGCGCAGCCGCCCGACGGCGGTCCGGGGCGCGGCGCTGGCGCCGGTGCCCGGGGTGCCGATGATACGGACGTTCATGTTGCGGACCTGCAGGCGCTTGGCGAGCCGGCGGTGCATCGCGGCCCCGACGAGCCGCGCGCCGCGGAACGCGACGAGCGAGCGCACGCGGTGCGCCGCGGTGTAGCGAGCGAGCGCGATCTCGGCGTCGACCTCGCCGGCGAGCAACCGGCGGCAGGCCTCGGCGATGCCGTCGAGCGAGGCGCTCGCGACGTCGGGCGTCGACACGAGCAGCAGCGTGCCCTGCGCGCGCGCCACGCCGACATCGACGCCGCGGCCGCGGCCCGGCGCGTGCGTGACGCGCAATTCGGGGACCTCGGCGCGCAGCAGCGCGAGCACCGCGTGCGAGTTGTCGCCGGAGTCCTCGTCGATCGCGAGGATCTCGAACGCGAGCCCGAGCTGGCGCAGGTGCTCCGCCGTGCGTCGCACGGCGATGCCGACGGCCTCCTCGTCGTCGCCGAACGGCAAGATGACGGAGACGTCGAACCGCGGGCTTTCGGCCATCGCCAGCGGACGTAGCAGCAACCGTGCCGCGAGGGCGCGATCTCCCATGGCATGTAGCTTCACAGATCGTGACGTGATTGCAACAACTTGAAGGCGAGTTCAGTGGCAGTGGTCGGACCTTGGTGCGAACCAGGTTACGCATCGCGGCGGGAGCTGCCGTCGAGGTTTCTCACCTGTGGCTCGTACCGGCGCGCGCCGATCGCCGTCGCGAGCGCGACGACGCCGAGGACGATCGCTGCCACGAGCTGCCGCTCCGACACGAGCGCGGCGACCGCCGCGACCCACACGATCGACTCGACCGCGAACCGCGCCGGGTCACGCAAACGGTGCCGCGCCTTCGGCGCGACCCAGGTTCCCCACAGCACGCCGGCCGCGACGGGGCCGACGATCGCGAGCGGCGCACCGCCCGTCGACACGCCCCACCAGCCGAGCGCGCCGAGCGCGGCGAGCTCGCACGCGAACCGGAGAGTCATCACGAGCACGCCCATCGAAGGTGTATTTGAACCGCCAAGACGCCGAGCGCGCCAAGCCGGAGCCAAAAAAACGAAGATCGAACCACAACGACACGAAGGCCACAAAGCTCCGAAGCTGGTCTTCTGATCTTTGTGCCCTCTGGGTCTTTGTGGTTGTTTCTGCTGCTGGCTCCGGCTTGGCGTGCTCGGCGCCTTGGCGGTTTATTTCTCCGCGTGCTCGAGCAGCCGCGACGCGACCCGCGACCAGTCGAGGTTGGCGACGGCGGCGCGCAGTTGCTCGGGCGGTGGCGGCGCGGCGAGCGTGGCGCGGATCGCGGCGGCGAGCGCGTGCGGATCGTCGGGCGCCACGAGCCGTGCGGCCGGGGCGAGCGAGCGCAGGCCGCCGACGGCCGACGCGACGACCGGCACGCCCGCGGCGAGCGCCTCGAGCGCGATCGTCGGCATGCCCTCGCTGCGGCCGCTCGCCAGCACGCGCGACGGCACGACGACGACGCCGGCGGTCGCGAGCAGGCGGTCGCGCGCGTCGGGATCGACCTGACCGACGAGCTCGCCGCCGAGCTGGGCGAGCGCGGCGCGCTCCGGGCCATCGCCGGCGATCACGAGGCGCACGCCGGCCTCGCGGGCCGCGCGGATCGCGACGTCGACGCCCTTGATCGCGACGAGCCGCGCGACGACGAGCGCGGTCGGCGTCGGCGCGCGCGCGATGCGGGCAAAGCGGGCGAGCGGCAGCCCCATCGGCTGGACGATCGCCGCGTCGTCGAGCCAGCGCGCGAGGCGCGGTGCGGCGGCGCGCGCGAGCGCGAGCAGCTCCGCCGACACGAACGCGAGGCGCGCGCGTCGGGCGCGCAGCGCGTACAGCGCGAGCGCGAGCAGGTGCGTGCGGCGCAGCGTATGGATGTCGCCGCCGTGCGCGATCGCGAGCAGAGGTGCGCGCGCCGGCAGCGCCGCGATCGCCGACGGCGCGAGCCAGTGCGCGACGATGCGATCCCACACGCGCGCGCGCCGCCCGACCGCCCACGCGAGCCTCGCGGTGAACGCGAGCGCGCCACGCGCGCCGCGCTCGAGCTCGTCGGGCGCACCGGCGCCGTAGAACAGCGGGCTCGCGATGCGCCCGGGTCCATCGCCGGCGGCGATCACGTCGACGGTGTGGCCGAGCTCGCCCAGCGCCTCGACGTGACCCGCGACGAAGCTGCCCGCGGGATCGCCGGCAAATCGCGGGTACGACGTCGTGACGACGCCGATCCTCATCTATAGATAGGCGCGGCGGCGCGCCTGCGCGACGAGCCGCGTGCCCCACGAGCGCAGCAGCACGTAGGGGAGCGGGTGCAGCGCGGTGCCGAGGTGGATGCCGCTCTTCCACGACTCGCCGTAGATCGGCCGCACCGGCACGTCGGCGACGCGGACGCCCGCGACGTGCAGCCGCGACAGCAGGTCGTTCGGGTAGCCGTAGCGCGCCCACAGCACCTCGAGATCGATCGCCTCGAGCGCGCGGCGGTGGATCGCGGTGTAGCCGCACTGCGAGTCGAACACGTGGCGGTAGCCGCTCGTCACGCGCGTCGCCGCCGACAGCAGCACGTTGCCGACGATGCGCGCCGGCGGCATCTCGCGCCACACCGCGGGATGCTTGAAGCGGTTGCCCTTGACGTAGTCGGCCGTGCCGTCGGCGATCGGCGCGAGCAGCGCGGGCAGGTCCTCGGGATCCATCTGACCGTCGCCTGCCATCACGACGGCGACGTCACTCCCGGCGGCGAGGGCGCGGCGGTAGCCGGTCGCGATCGCCGCGCCGACGCCGCGGTTCGCGGTGTGGCGGATCACGGCGACGCGCGGATCGCCCGCGCGCGCGGCCTCGTTCGCGGTGTCGTCGCGCGACGCGTCGTCGACGACGAACACGTCGTCGACCCACGCTGGCACGCGCGCGACGGTCTCGGCGATCTTCGCGCGTTCGTTGTAGGCGGGGATGACGACAGCGATCCGCAGGTCTCGGTGCATCGTCTCGCTTTGTATCACTGGTGTCAGAGCGACGTGCTACAGCATGGACCATCACGGAACGAGGTCGTTCCGGACTGAAAGAGAGAACGAACATGGCTGGCGGAGTCAACAAAGTCATCCTCGTGGGCAACCTCGGCGCGGATCCCGACATGCGGTACACGCCGAGCGGGCAGGGCGTGTGCGAGCTACGCGTCGCGACGAGCGAGAGCTGGAACGACAAGAACGGTCAGCGCCAGGAGCGCACCGAGTGGCATCGCATCGTGGTGTGGGGCAAGCGCGCGGAGATCTGCTCGAAGTACCTGTCGAAGGGCCGCCAGGTCTACGTCGAAGGCCGCATCCAGACGCGCACCTACGACGACAAAGAAGGCAACAAGAAGTACATCACCGAGATCATCGCGCAGGACGTGCAGTTCCTCGGCGGCGGCGGCCGCGAGGGCGGTCGCGATGGCCGGAGCAGCGAGCCTCCTCCGCCCTCGGACGGCGACTTCGGTGGCGCCGGCTACGGCGGTGGCGGTAGCGGCGGCGGCGGCGGTCCGGACGACGACATCCCCTTCTGAGCCAGCAGCGCGGATTGGCCGCCAAGACGCCATGCACGCCAAGACAGACGCCAAGCGGATCTAGACACAAAGGCGCAAAGATCTGTTCTTCGCGGGAAGGGCGCGCGAAGAACATCTCCACTCTGCGTGTCTCCGCGTCTTTGTGTTCGATCTCGTGGCTTGGCGTCTGTCTTGGCGTGCATGGCGGCTTGGCGGCAATTCTTCTCTGCGTGCTCGCGCTGACGAGCGCGCCGTGACGCCCTAAGCTGTGGCTCGATGTCTGCGCGAAGTCAGCGCACGGGTCTGTGGGGGCACGCCGACTTTCTGCGGCTGTGGGCGGCGCAGGCGATCAGCGCGTTCGGCTCGCGGATCACGCGGACCGCGCTGCCGATCATCGCGGTCAACACGCTCGGCGAGCCCGAGGCGGTGATCGCGGTGCTCGGCGCGCTCCAGATGGCGCCGGCGGTGATCGTCGCGCCGTTCGCGGGCGGGTGGGTCGATCGCAGCCGCAAGCGGCCGATCTTGATCGCCGCGGATCTGTTCCGCGCCGCGGTCGTCGCGTCGCTGACGATCACGTGGATCGCCGGGGTGCTCGGCATCGTGCAGGTGATCGCGGTCGGCATGCTCGTCGGCGCGGCGTCGGCGCTGTTCCAGATCACCGACGTCGCCTACCTGCCGTTCGTCGTCGGCCGCTCGCAGCTCGCCGAGGGCAACGCGAAGCTCGAGACCACCGAGGCGATCGCCGAGATCACCGGCCCCGCATCGGCGGGCGTGCTGATCTGGTTGCTCGGCGCGCCGCTCGCGGTCGTCGTCAACGTCGCGAGCTATCTGTGGTCCGCGTTCATGCTCGGTCGCATCGAGAAGGTCGAGACCGCGCCGGAGCCGAACCCCGACGCGATGGCGTCGACGGGCTGGCAGTCGAGCAAGGACATGCGGGTCGGCATGCGCGCGATCTTCGGTCACCCGCAGGTGCGGCCGATCGTGATCGCGCTGATGGTGTGGGCGGTCGCGGGCGGCTTCTTCGTCGCGCTCTACGCGGTGCTGTGCCTGCGCACGCTCGGGCTGCCGGAGTCGACGTACGGCGTGATCGTCGCGATGGGCGGTATCGGCTCGCTCGCGGGCGCGCTGGTGTCGCGCCGGCTCGCGGGCGCGATCGGCGTCGGCCGCACGATGATCGTGACCGCGGCGCTCAGCACGCTCTCGGGGCTGTTCATGGCCGTCGCGCCGTATGCGAGCTCGTACACGCTCGTGCTCGTGTTCCTCGGCGCGCACCAGCTGCTCGGCGACGGCTTTCAGGTCGCGTTCTACGTGCAGGCGGTGACGCTGCGCCAGACCGTGCTGCCTAAGCACGTGCTCGGCCGCGCGAACGCGGCGCTGCTGCTGCTGACGATCGGCGTCCACATCATCGCGGCGCTCGCCGCCGGCACGCTCGCGCAGCTGACGAACGTGCGGCTCGCGGTGTGGATCGGTAGCGTGATCGGGCTCGCCGTGCCGTTCTGTCTGCTGCCGCTGCGACACCTGCGCGACATGCCCGCCGCCGACGCCTCGTCGCCGGGATTCGCACCGGTGGCGCACGGTTAGCGCATGTAGACCCGCCGCCCACGCGCTGCGTTGATACCGGCATCCCCGCTGCCTCGAAAGCACCGGGCCGCCAAGGAAACGCCGCCATGTCCCACGCCAGGCTCTTCACGTCCCGCTTCGCGCTCGCCACCTCGTTCGTCCTCGCGCTGTCGTCGTTCGCGTCTGCCGATCGCGCGTACGCGCCGCCCGCTCACTTCGCCGAGCCGCCCGCCGCCGGGCTGATGGCGCCGGTCGAGGCCCAGCCGCGCGCGCTCGACCGCGCATCCGTGCGAGCCGCGCTCGCGCACGTCCGCGCGAGCAACCTCGCCGCGTTCCGCGCCTACCAGCAGAAGGGCGTGTTCCCGAGCAACACGTTCGAGGCCAAGACGCTCAACGTCTGGCGCGATCGCGACGGCCACCTGTGCGCCGCCGCGACGATCATCGATGCCTCGGGCCAGCACGACCTCGTCGCGCGCGTCGCCGATCAGAGCAACTTCATCCGCCTCGCCGACGTCCGCCAGGGCCCGCTCATGGACTGGATCCTGACCTCGGGCTTCACGCAGGACGAGATCGCCGCGATCCAGGAGCCGTTCATGCCGGTGGCCAAGCCGCGCATGCCGGTCGAGCCCGACCTGCGCACCGCCGAGGACGCGCGCCTGCGCGCCAAGTACAAGGCGGTGACGCGGATGCTGGTCGCGAACGAGAAGCACAGCC
>JBLMXA010000543.1:0-3040 GCA_050257515.1 Acidobacteriota bacterium
GCGAACACCATCGTCGAGACCTCGGCGTGATCGTCGGCGTGGGCAACCGACAAGAACGTAAGCGTAAGCGCAAGCGTAAGCGTAAGCGTTCGGCGGATTCCGCTCACGCTTACGCTTGCGCTTACGCCTACGTGCTTCATCAGTTGCAACCGCAGCCTCCACCGCCCGCGCCGTGGCCGCCCGCCGCGCCCTCGCGGTTGGTCAGCACGTGGTTGTCGGCCTCGGTCTCGTGCGGGTTGTTGTCGAAGATCATCACCTGATCGGCGAGGAACTCCTTCTCGGAGGCGCGGACCGCCGTGCGGCCGCAACCGATCGAGGCGGCGACGAGCAGGAACACGATGCGCTTCATGGTGCCTCCCTCATTAGAAGAAGATCGCGAGCCCGCCGGTGTACTCCTGGCCGTTGCTCGAGTGGTTCTCGTTGAACAGGGTCCAGTTGCGCGCGTCGAGGCGCACGGTGATCTGCTTCTTGAGCGTGATCTCGAACCCGCCGCCCGCGCCGAGCGCCATCAGCGTCTCGCGCGGATCGACGTAGTTCGTCGCCTTCGGCGAGATGTGCGCCGCGCCGACGCCGAGCGACGCGTACGGGCCGATCACCGCGCCCGGCGCCATGCGCAGCACGAACGCGAGGCCGCCGAGGTAGACGTCCTTCTGCGCCTGGGGAGACAGGCCGGCAAAGCCCTCGAGCCCCCAGTACGGATCGATCAGCCACGACGGCCGCAGGATGTAGACGCCCTCGCCGGCGAGCACGCCCGCCGACGCCGACAGCCCGACGTGGGCGTACGCGACCGGTGACGGGCCGAGGATCGCGCCCTTGATCGCGCGGCCCATCCGCACGAACACGCCGGGTGGCTCCTCCTCGCCGACCTCGAACGGATAGACGACGTCGCCGAGGATCCAGCCGGTCGTGCCATCGTCGAGCTCGATCTTGAACCAGTAATCCTTCGTGCCGCGCTCGAGCACCTGGAACACCTGGTTGCGCTCGGCGACATAGACCTCGCGGTAGCCGTTGCCAGGGCCCGATCGCACCGGCGCCTTCTGCTCGATCACGCGCAGGTACGCGTCGGCATCGGCACGGCCAGCAAGCACGAGCAACAAGGCTAGGATCGAGAGGCGCTTCACTTGAACCAGTTGATGAACACCGTGTACTCCGCGTCGCCCGGCTGGATGAGATCGCCGCCGCCGTGGCCATCGACGCCCGCGAGCGGCTTGGTCAGCAGCTCGCTCGCGGTCGGCGTGCCGCAGTTGAGGTACTGCTGGACGATCCGCAGGTTCGCCGCGTAGTCGAGCGGCGGGCCCGGATCGAGCGTGAGCCCGTGCGCCTTGAGATGGCAGCCCGCGGACTGCGCGCAGTCCTTCGCGCCCGACGGATGCAGGAACTGGGGCCACAGCGTGTTCGTGAAGTAGTCGATCCCGCCGTTGGGATTGCACGCACCGATATCGGGCGGCGTGTCGCCGAGGTCCACGGTCGGACATCCAGCGAGCGCCAGCACGCAGAAGGCTACGAGCACCCGGCTCATGCGCATCCCTCGCAGTACGATACACCGCTTCGCGTTCCCTCGACACTTCGGTAACTGGTAACCTGCGAGGCGGTGCCGCCAGGTGCGTCCCGTCCGCCGGGCTCAGGTCGACCAGCGTCGACGGTGACGCCCTACAAGGGCACACCGGTGCCGCCGCCGATTCCCGTGCGCCCGCGCAGCATGGTGCGGATCGACACCGAGCCGGAGCCGACCAGCCGTACGGTGCGCAGCGCGCTCGTCGGTCGCGGCGACGCGCTGACGACGCTGCGCGAGGTCACCGCGCGCGCGCTCGAGTTCCAGGCGCCCCAGCTCGTCACGATCGTCGGCAACCAGGGCACCGGCAAGACGCGCCTGATCAACGAGCTGATCGGCGAGCTGCGAAGTGGTGGATCCCCGACAGGCAACGCCATCGCCGGGCAGGGGGGGCAGAAATGGCGCGTGTTCACCGGCGCGGCCGAGCGCGACGGCACCGGCAAGCCGGTCCGCCACGCCGCGATCGCGTCGCTCTTGCGCACGCGGTTCGAGCTGACGCCGATCCCCGATGACACCAGCAAGCTGAGGTTCCAGCACGAGATTCGCAGCGTGATGAGCTCGGACCAGGTGTCCGAGATGCTGCACTTTCTCGGCGCGTTCGTCGGCCTCGACTTCCCGCCGACCGCGTTTCTGCGCGCGGTCACCGAGAGCATCAAGCAGCACCAGGAGCTCGCGCGCACCGCGCTGCGGCGGTTCATCGAGCTCGACGCCACGCAGGGGCCGCTCGTGCTCGTGCTCGACGACCTGCAGTGGGCGGACGACGAGACGCTCGCGATCATCACCGATCTCGCGACGAACCTCGGCGGCTCGCCGGTCGTGCTGCTCGCGGCGCTGCGTCCGGAGATGCTCGTGCGCAGCGCGGGCTGGGGCGAGGCCGCGGTCGACCACACGCGGATCGATCTACGCAACCTCGAGGCCGACGACGCCGAGCAGATGTTCCGCAACCTGCTCGCGAAGTGCCGCGACGTCCCCGAGGACACCGTGCAGAACGCGGTCGAGATGACCGGCGGCAACCCGGCGTTCCTCGAGCAGCTCGTGCGGCTGTTCATGGACAACGGCACGCTCGACTCGTCGGGCTCGGTGTGGCGCCTCGATCCCGATCGCGCGGCCGAGACCGAGCTGCCGATCTCGATCGAGGAGGCGATCGAGGCGCGGGTCGCGGCGCTCGAGAACGACGAGCGCGATCTGCTCGAGAAGGCGGCGGTGTTCGGCAACGTGTTCTGGGTCTCGGCGGTGATCGCGATGACGCGGCTCGAGACCCAGCTGCAGGAGCCCGCGCCCGGGCCGCTCGAGCTCGAGTGGGGCAACGGCGCGGCCGTGCGCCGGCGGGTCTCGGATCTGATCGCGGGGCTCGCCGAGCGCGACTACGTGCTGCGCCTCGAGGTCGACGACTCGAGCATCCCGGGCGAGGACGAGGTCGTGTTCAAGCACAACCTCGAGCGCGAGCTGATCGCGCGCTCGACCGAGACCGGGCGGCTCGCGCGCTAC
>JBLMXA010000544.1:0-4055 GCA_050257515.1 Acidobacteriota bacterium
CTGCGCCGCGGCCGTGCCGACGCCGCTGCCGATCGCGTGGACGAGCAGCGTGTCGCCGCCGCGCAGCGCACCTTGCACCCAGATCGCGTCGTACGCGGTGACGAACGCCTCGGGCACCGCCGCGGCGTCGACGAAGCTCATGCCGTCGGGCATCTTCGCGAGCGCGCGCTCGTGGCTCGTCACCGCCTCGGCGTAGCCGCCGCCGCCGACCAGGCCGAACACGCGATCGCCGAGCTTCAGCCGCTCGACGCCGTCGCCGAGCGCGTCGACCTCGCCGGCGATCTCGAGGCCCGGGATGTCGGGCGGCGAGTCCGCGGGCGCAGGGTATGCGCCCATTCGCTGCAGCAGATCTGCGCGGTTGACCGCGGTCGCACGGACGCGCACGCGCACCTCGCCGCGCTGCGGTAACGGAGCTTGCCTGTCGACGACGGCGAGCACGTCGGGGCCGCCGGGCTTCGTGATCGCGATGGCTCGCATGGATGCGAGGTGTATCATCTGAGCATGCGCGTGGTGGCGATCCTGATCGTCTGCGCATGCGGCGCAGCGCCCAAGCAGCCGTTCCTCGCGAACGCGCCGCATCCGGATAACGCGGCGCTCGCGGGCGGCGCGGCGGCAGCCGCGGCAGCGATGACGCTCGCCGATCCCAACGCGGCGACGCGCGGCAAGCCGGAGAAGCTGAAGGTCGACGAGGACAAGCAGCCGATCGAGGTGAAGGAGCACGTGCCCGAGTCGGCGTTCGATCATCTCGATCAGAAGCAGGGCTCGGGCAGCGCGGTCGCGCCCTCCGTGAAGGCCACGGCGCCGGCCAAGACCAGGTCCACGCCGAAGGGCCCGCCGCCGAAGATCCCGCTGCCGAGCGAGGCCGCCCGCTCGGTGAACGACCGATGACGCTGCGCATCACCGGCTGATCGATTAGCCGGCAACGTCCGAAAAATGGACGCCAGTGTCGTGGCGAACTGCTGTTCAACTACTTGAACCATCATAATTTTCAGTGGTCCAACCACTGGCGCGCTTCATGCTTATGCAGCGCGTTATGAGCACGGTGAACACTATTCTCGCTTCTCTGATCGTCGGCCTCGTGGGCTGCGCCAGCTCGTCGGCGCCCGAGGCGCCGACCGCGCCGAACGTCAAGGCTCGGCTGGCCACGCAGACCAAGCTGCTCGTCACGCCCGAGACCAGCACCGCGTCGCTGACCGCCAGCCGCTACACGCGCGACGGCTGGCAGGACGGCACGGTCGACATCACGATCGCCAACGGCGAGCTCGACGGCAAGGTCGACGCGAGCGGACAGCTCACCGTCGATCAGTTCTCGATCAACGTCGATCCGATCGACATCCCCGAGAGCGTGTTCGGCAAGCCGGTCGAGATCAAGGACGCGCGCCTCGTGCTGCTGCAGCCGGCGACCGCGCAGACGACGTGGAGCGACGACGACGACGCGACCGCGTCGCTGAGCCTGTCGTTGCAGCTGCAGTGGACGCTGGTCGTCGACGGCAACAGCGCGCCGCTCGGCGGCCAGAAGCTGCCGCCGATCGCGGCGACGGTGACGCTGTCGGGCAGCGGCGCCGACGTCGAGGCCGCGATCCGTGTCGACGCGAGCGGCGAGCTGTGGAGCTGGGCCGATCTGTTCAAGCTGAAGTCGCTGACGCTGCATCTCGAGGCGACGTCCGAATTCTAGTTGTAACTTGCATCGCGCCCGCGGCGGCTCGACGCTCGATCGCGATGATCGGGATCCCGCTGGCGGCCGCGTCGTTCGCCTATGGCGAGTGGGCGGCGCATCGTTACCTGCTGCACTGGCGCGGGCGCGACAAGCACAGCGTGTTCGCGTTCCACTTCCACACGCATCACCAGAAGGTGCGGCGGCACGGCGGCTACGATCCGGACTTCGAGGGTCCGGTGTGGAGCACGCCGACGCAGGCGGGCGAGGCCGTCGGGCCTGATCGCGATCGGGCTCGCGCACGCGCCGCTGTTGCCGGTCGCGCCGTTCTACACGCTGACGACCTGGTACCTGCTCGCGAAGTACCGGCGCGATCACCGGCGCTGCCACATCGATCCCGAGTGGGGACGCGAGCACCTGCCGTGGCACTACGACCACCACATGGGGCCCGACCAGCACCAGAACTGGGGCGTGACGTTCCAGTGGTACGACAAGCTGCGCGGCACGCGCGTGCGCTTCGTCGGCACCGACAAGGAGCGCGCCGATCATCCGCGCAACCGCGAGCGCGCGGCAGCCGCGATGGAAGGCCGCGCGACCCGCCCGCCGCAGCGCGCGAGCTGGCGCGACGCCTGGCGCGCGCTCAAGAAGCTCCCTTTCCCAAATCGCTCATTCCAGCGCGTCGCGCAGCCTCGCGCGGCCAACACTTAGCTTCGCTCCCTTTCCCATTTCGCCACTTCGGCAGCTTCGCGACGGCGCGCGTCGAGCTCCTCGCGTCAGAACGCGGTCGAAGGTCGACGGATGGGAAAGCCAGCGAGCTAAGTGGTCGCGATCGCGCGCACTCGAACGCATGGAAGTGGTCGAATGGGAAAGGGAGCGTCGGGGCAGGGCTCACGGGCCGAGGTGCGCGGCGAGCGTGGCCATCTGCGGCGCGTCGCTGCCGTTCTGGGGCTCGAGCAGCAGGAAGTAGCCGGACGGCCACCACGGGCCGGCGGACCACCACGACCAGCCGAGGTAGACGTCGCTGTTCGCGTCGATGTGCGAGAGCATGCCGTCGATCGCGGCGAGACACGTCGCATTCGCGCCGCCGCCGAGCTCGGCGAGGATGCCCTGCTTGCCGTTCGCGCGCAGCCACGACGTGAAGCCGGCGAGGCTGTCGGCGCCGATCGTCGTGCTCTGGCACGTCGCGCTCGTGCCCGAGTAGTCGGCATCGAGGTACTGGTGGACCTCGAACGCCATGTGGTTGCCGGGATCGGTGATCGTCAGCATCACGGTCGCGTTCGCGGTGCCGTAGAAGCTCTGGCTCCACGACCACGCGCCGGTGTACGCGTTGCCGGGCACGGTGACGAGGTTCGTCGCGCCGGCGGCGCGGATCGCGGCGAGCGCGGCGTTCGCGGCGTCGCGCCACTGCTCGGTCGGCATGTCGTGCGGCTCGTTCATCAGGCCGAAGATCACGTGGTCGTTGCTCGCGAAGTGCGTCGCGAGCCGCGACCAGAAGTCGGCGAACGCGCTGTCGGGCACCTGCGTCGAGCCGATCAGGTTGCCGTTGTAGCGAGCGAAGTTCTGCGGATCGAGCAGCACGTACGCGCCCTTGCCCGTGAGATCGCCGACGGTCATGTCGAGCCGCGCGAGCTCGGTCGCGTCGAACGCGCTGTTCAGCGATCGCTGCAGGCGCTCCCACAGGAACGGCAGCCGGAACATCGTCATGCCCTTGCCGACGAAGTAGTCGGGCGAGGTGTAGCCGGTCGCGTACGCCGGATCGGGATAGATGTAGTCGGTGCCGAACGTGCCGGGCAGGTTCTGCGCGCCGAACTCGGCGCCCGACAGGTTGACGCCGCGGTACGGCAGCCGCCGTTGCGCCGCGTCGGGGTTCGGCGCGTCGCAACCGCCGCACGCGATCGAATCCAGCGGTGCATCGTGCGTGGCCTGATGCGAGCTGCCGCACGCGGCGACGGCGGCGGCGGCGAGGACGAGCGCGGGGCGCATCCCCGGATCGTATGCCTACAATGGAGACGACTGCGAGCAAACTGGTCATCACGCGAGCTCGATTCGGCCCCGCCGGCGGCGCACGAAGCCTTCGCGCTCGAGCCGGGCCAGCGCGCGCGACACGTTCGCGCGCGTGCCGCCGATCTCCTCGGCGAGCTGTGCGTGGGTGATCGCGAGCTCGCGACGCCCGGCGCCGAGCTGCGACAGCCGGTGGCGGAGCCGCTCGGCGAGGCCGTGGCGGCGCAGCGCGGCGACCTCGGCCGACAGCTCGCCGATCACGCCGCCGAGGTGCGCGAGCGCGGCGAGCGCGGCATCCGGATGACGGCGCAGCGCGGCGAGCACGGCGTCGCCCGGCACGAGCGCGAGCTCGCAGTCGTCGGCGGCGCGCAGCTCGGCGGTCGCCGGCGCACCGGCGGCG
>JBLMXA010000545.1:0-4951 GCA_050257515.1 Acidobacteriota bacterium
GTCGCCGCCGTGATCGCGCGCGTGCACGGTCGCGCCTGGCTCCCGCACGCGGCGGCGGCGCTCGTCGCGCTCGCGCTGTGGAGCGTGCGCGGCGACGTGATCGAGCGTGCGACCGCGAGCCGTGCCGTCGCCGGCGATCGCGTCGCGGCCGTCGTCGAGCCCGGCTACGCGCTGCTGCGCGACGCACGCCGGTTTGCCGCGACCGCGGCGGCATGGCGCGAGGCCGCGCTGCCGGAGCGCCCGGAGGCCGACATCGATCGCACGCGCGGCGAGGGGCTGTTCGGCGCGCGCATCGTCGATCCGGGCGTGCTGCACTCGATCGAGAACGACTACCTGCCGGTGCTCGTCGCGCGCGAGACCGGCGTCGGCGGCATCGCGCGCACGATCGCGCTGTTGCTCGCGCTCGTCGCCGCGGCGGGCGCGTTCGCCGGCGTCAGCACGCGCCACGCGAGCCGCGCGCAGCGCGGGCGGTGGCTCGTCGCCGTGGTGCTCGGCGTGCTGTGCGTCTACCAGCCGCTCGCGTCGCTCGGCGTGCTCCCGCTCACCGGCATCAGCTGGCCGGGGCTCGGCATCGACAGCCCGTCGGATTTGTGGGTGTTCGTGATCCTGCTCGCGTGGTGCGCGCTCGCCGAGGCGCCGGCCGAGGACGCGAGCGAGCACGACGAGAGCGTGCGCGGCACGCCGCGGGTGGCGCGCGCGCGCCGCATCGCGATCGGCGCGCTGGCCGCGTGCGCGCTCGCCGGCGGCATCGTCGTCGCGCGCTCGGCGGCGATGGCGCTCGCGCGCGTGCCCGGCGAGGACGTGCGCATCGCGGCGGCGCTCCACTACGCGCCGACGATCGCGTGTCCGTGGCACGACCACGACGGCGCGCTCGCCGACGTGGTGCCCGAGGAGCTCGGCGGCGCGCCGACCGACGCCGGCACGACGCGCTTCGATCGCGAGCTGCGCGCCGCGTATCGCGCGGATCGCGCCGCGCTGATCGCTGCCGTCGCGAGCTGCGCCGGCACCGCCGGCCGGTGGGCGCTCGCCTCGCACGCCGGCGGCTGCACCGCGACGTTCCACGCCGGCGCCCCCGCGCTCGCGCTGTCGCTGTCGCCGCGCGGCGCGCAGTGGCACGCGAGCTGCGCGGTGACGATCGACTCGATCGCGGCGGCGGCCCTGCGCGGGCCGGCGCCCGCCGACCGCGGCCCGCGCGTGCGCGTCGTCGCGAGCGCGATCGGCGCGGCGGCGCTCGACACCGGCGAGCTGATCGCCGGCGCGCGGATCGTGCGGCTGCGCGCGGGCGCACCGTCGCTCGAGCTCGCCGCCGCGCGCGCCGGGCTCCAGCGTGCCGGCGCGGTCGTGCTGGCGCCGGGCGCGCGCGTCGAGGCGGCCGCGGGCCGCGTCGTGCTGCACGGCGAGGCCGAGCTGTTCGTCGCGGTCGCGGGCGCGTGGCGGCACGTCGCCCACGCGCCGGAGGTCACGCTCGATCAGCTGGCGCTCGTCGCCGCCGGCCCTCCCGAGCACCGGGTGATCGTCCAGGTGCGTCCGGCACCCGAGCCGCTGCTCGCCGACGACGTCGAGCGCGGCCGGCGCACGTACCCGTATGGCGCGGCGTTGCCGGAGCTCGGCTGGGTCAACCCGTTCGACGTCCGCCACTCGCTCGGTCTCGACGGCTGGATCCACGCCGCGCTGCGCGAGCCCGCGGCCGCCGCGCCCGCGTGCGGCACGCTCGCACCGCCGCCGCTCGCGCGCGAGCGCACGTGCAAGCCGAGCCCGCTCGATGGCGTCATGGAGTGCACGGTCGCGCTGCAGCCAGAGCTCGCGCTCTCGCTCGCGCGGGTCGCCGCCGCGCCGGCAACCGGTCATGCGACGCCGGCGGTGCGCGTCGCGTACGTCGTCCTGCGCGGTGACACCGGCGAGCTGCTCGCGCAGGGCGAGCACGTGCCGGGGCGCCCGCCACTCGCGTACGCGCCGGTCGATCGCGACGCGGAGCGCGAGCTCGAGCGGCTGCGCGAGCAGCCCGGCGAGAGCGATCGCGAGCGCGTCGAGTGGAACCTGCCGATCGCCGTCGGCTCGACGTTCAAGGCGATCGTCGCGCGCGCCGCCGAGCGCGCGTTCCCCGACGAGCTGCACGCGCTCGAGCTGACCGCCGCCGGCAGCGCGCCCGGCTGCAATGCGCATCGCGGCATCGCGGTGTCGCCGCTGCTCGGCCACTGCCCGCCGTCGTCGCTCGCCGACGAGCCGACGACCGCCGACGTCCACGACTTCCTCGGGCGCTCGCTGAACTGGTTCCAGGCCGCGCTCGGGCTCGCGGGCCTCGCGCTGCCGGCCGGCCAGCTGTCCGCGGGCGGCCGCACGTTCGCGTTTTCCGAGCTCGCGCAGACCGATCTCGCGAGCTGGCCGACGTCATCGCCGCTCGCGATCGACGACGCGACCGGCCCGATCGTGCGCGGCCACTCGCTCGTCATCGACGGCCTGCGCCGCGCGCCGCTGTGGAAGCAGACCGAGGCGCTGCTCGGCCGCCCGCTGTGCACGCTCGGCGATCGCGCGAGCTGCGAGCGCGCCGCCGATCGCGGCGACGTGTGCGCGGCGCGCGCGCTACCGATCGTGGCTCCCACTCGCGACCTGCGCTACCTCGTCGCGCTCGGACCCGATCGCCTCGACCTCTATCCCGACGACACCGCGAAGCAGGCGCGCGTGCCGGTGCGCGAGTACTTCCAGCTGCTGCGCGGCGCCGGCATCCACCCGGTCGGCTCGCTCGCGCAGCTCGCCGACGCGTTCGCGCGCGTCGTCTACGATGCCGGCCGCGGCGAGCTCGCCGCGAGCTGGTTCCCGGCGCCTCGGGTGGGCGTCGCGCCGGCATGGTCGTGTGGCGGTGACGCCGCGCGCACGACGAACGTGCTCGGCGCCGGCGGCGGGCTGTGCGCCGTCGTCGAGCCCGGCGGCACCGCGCACGCCGGCGTCGCGGCACTGCTGTCCGACCCGCGCGTCGTGCTGTACGGCGCGAAGACCGGCACGACCGACTCGCTCGCCTCGGTCGCCGCCAGGCCCGCCGCGTGCGCGGCGTGGAACGCGAGCCACACCGCGGCGTCTCAGCTCGCGTGCGGCAAGCGGCCGCCCGACGACAGCCTGCTCGTGCTCGCGTTCGGCGTGGTCACGCCGCGCGGCACGATCCCGCTCGTGCTCGCGCTCCAGCTCCAGCGCGGCGGCACCGGTGCGGCCGCGCACGCGGCGCCCGCATTCGTCGACGCGATCGCGCGCTACCTCCGCGAGTGACGTCACACCGACCCCGCGTGGATGAAGTGCTGCACGTGCTCGTTCGCCGACGCGAGCAGCTCGGCCGGCGTGCCGTACGCCGCGATCTCGCCCTTGTAGAGCATCGCGATCATGTGTGCGATGCGGAACGTCGACGCCATGTCGTGGCTGATCACGATGCTCGTGATCTCGAACTGCTGCTGCGCCTCGACGATCATGTTGTCGACGTCGCGCGTGCGCAGCGGATCCTGACCGGTGGTCGGCTCGTCGTAGATCATGATCTCGGGCTTCGTCACGATCGCGCGCGCGAGGCCGACGCGCTTCTTCTGACCCTCCGAGATCTCGCCGGGCATCGACCGCGCGATGTCGGCGATCTTGAGGCGCACGAGGATCTCGTCGACGCGATCGCGGACCTCGCCGCGCGTGCCGAGCTTGCGCTCGCGCAGCGGGAACGCGACGTTGTCCTCGACGCTCAGCCAGTCGAGCAGCGCGGCGTGCTGGAACAACAGGCCGAAGTGCCGGCGCACGTCGTTCAGCTCGAGCGCGTTCATCGGCACGATGTCCTTGCCGAACACCTTGATCTGCCCGGAGCTCGGTTTGAACAGGCCCATGATGTGCTTGATGATCACCGACTTGCCGGAGCCGCTCGCGCCGATCAGCACGGTGATCCGCCGCGGATAGATCGGCAGGTCGATGCCGCGCAGCACCTGCTTGCCGCCGAAGTTCTTGTGCACGTCGACGAGCTCGATCACCGGCTGCTCGCCGGTCGCTCGCGCGGCCTCGACCGACGCGGCCGCCGTCGCCGTGCGCGACAGGCGCGACGTCTGCGCGCCCTCGACGAACGAGCGCACCGGCGGCAGCGAGCACGCCATCATCTCGTCGTACGTGCCGATGAACACGATGCGGCCGTCGTGCAAGAAGCCGACGCGGTCGGCGAGCCGGTGCGTGCTCGCCATGTCGTGGCTGATGATCACGCTGGTGATGCGGTACTGCTCCTTCGCGAGCACGATCATCTCGTCGACGTTCTCGATCATGATCGGATCGAGGCCGGTCGTCGGCTCGTCGAACAGCACGACCTGGGGGTTCGCGACGAGCGCGCGCGCGAGCGCGACGCGCTTCTTCATGCCGCCGGACAGCTCCGATGGCAGCAGCGCCTCGCTCCCTGACAGACCGAGAATTCGCAGCAGCTCGCGCGACAGCTGGCTGATCTCCTTGCCGGGCAGGTCGGAGTTCTTGAGCAGCGTGAACCCGACGTTCTCCTCGACCGGCAGCGCGTCGAACAGCGCGTAGTTCTGGAACAGCATGCCCATCCGCTTGCGCAGCTCGAGCATCTCCTGCGCCGACACCTCCGCCAGATCGCGGCCGAACAGGATGACCTTGCCCGACGTCGGCTTGAGCAGGCCCATCATCAGCTTGAGCAGCACGGACTTGCCCGAGCCGCTGCGGCCGACGATCACGGTCGTCTGCCCGGCGACGATCTTCAGATCGAGGTGCCCGAGCACGTGCTTGTCGCCAAACGACAGCGACACGTCCTGGAGCTCGATCACCGGCCGCTCCGGATCGATCGGCCAGCGGGCGGCCTCCGGGACGAGCAGGTTGTGGCGCTCCATCGCTTTGAGTGTGGCTCAAGTTGCCAAAATTTGCGGATCGGTGCCCGGTCGCGGCACCATTTTTTTCATGGCTTCCGCCTCTTACCTGCGCGCCACGAAATCCG
>JBLMXA010000546.1:0-2969 GCA_050257515.1 Acidobacteriota bacterium
CGATGCACTGCACGCAGATGCCCTTCGACGTGTTGCAGATCGGGTCGGCGGTGCCCGTGCACCCGGCGTTGCCCGTGCACGTGATCGCGGCATCGATCGAGGCGTCGAGGAAGATGCTGCCGTTGTGGCAGATCTTGTCGGTCAAGCCGACCGCCGACATGCAGTACTCGGGGTTCACCTGCTTTCCGCAGCCAACAGCGGCGAGCGCGCAGGCGGCGAGCGCGAAGATCGACCGCATCGCGATCAGGATCGCCCGGAACCGGGGCTCGCGCCAAGCCCAAACCGGTGCGGTGCGGATCACGAATGGTTTGGTTGCAAACAGATCATCACGCCTCAGAACCGCGTGATCCAGCCGACGTAGCCGCCGCGCGGACCGAGCGTCGCGACCGGAGCCGACCTGGCGCTGCGCCACAGCACGATCCCGCCGATGATCGCGCCGGCCCCGATCGCGGCGGTCCCGATCGCCCAGCCGTTGGCGTCGGGGTAGATGTACCTGTCGCTCGGCCCGCCCTTCGACCCGTAGTAATAAAACATCCCGCTCGCGGCCAGGCCCGCGACGCCGACGCCGAACATCGCGATCGGCAACACGTGCGAGCCTCCGCCCTCCGCCGGCGTCTCGTGGACGGGCGGCGGATCGGGATCTGGAGGCGCGACGTGGACGGTGTGGGTGATGTCGTCCGCGCTCCGATGCAGCGTCTCGAGCGCGTGGTCGGCGACCGGCTGCCAGCTCTTCGCGTCGCACGGGTTGCACGCGCTCTTGTCGGCGAGCGGGTCGTGGCCCTTGATGAACCACACCGTCGTGAACGTCACCGCCGGGCTGCCGGGCGTCGTGTCGACGCGCGCGAACACGACCTCGGGCGCCGCCGAGCGCGCCTCGACGACCCCGCGCGCGCACGCCTGGTCGTCGATCGTCATGCAGTTGACGAGCGTCGTGCGCGCGTCGTCGTTCAGCGCGCTCTTCGCGAGCTTGTGGCCGTGCCGCTCCACCCAGTGCTCGACGTACGCGGTGACCTGGCTCTGCATCCGGTGGTCGCCCGTGACGACCACCGCGACATCATCGGCACGCGCCGCCAGCGGCGCGAAGACCACGAGCATGACGAGCAATGCACGCATGACCCCGGCGAGGTCATGGTAGCGCATCTCGCGCGCCTACTTGTACTCGTCGGCGCCCTGGTCCTTCGCGTTGCCCTGCGGGCGGTGGTCGCCATCGATGTCGACGTCGACGGCCATCGCGGTGGTCGCCTGATCGATCGCGATGCTACCGGCGCCTAGGTGGTAGTCGTACGGCGCCGTGTCCGGCGACGTGAACGCGAGGTTCGTGACGGCGGTCGCATCGATCGAGCTCGGGTAGGTGCACTGGCCGGCTTGGTTCGCGTTCGTGGCCGTCGCGCTGCCGGCGACGTAGTTGCGCGCGACGATATTGTCCGGGGCGGCAAATCCGGCGAGATCGCACGTCACGCCCGCGGCGGCGAGCGTCGTTTGCGGCAGGTTGTTGTCGACGACCGTGTTGAACGCGAAGCGGCTTGCCGACGGCTGCGTGGCCACGAGCACGGCACCGCCGTTGCCCGTGCTCGCGTTGCCGTTGCGCACGATGAACGTGTTCGTGATGTCGAACGTGTTGACGTTGAGGAACAGGCCGCCGGCGTTGTTCTCGAGGATCGTCGACCGCGACACGACGAGATTGCCGCCCTGCATGTCGATGCCGCGGCCGGTATTCGCGTCGAGCAGCACGTGATCGAGTGTCACGGTCGGCGCGTCGATGTTCGACACGTAGATGCCGTGACCGGTCGCCCCTGGCCCCTGCGTGATCTCGACGTCGTGGATCGCGACCATGTTGGGGCCCTTGATCGTCACCATCGGCCCGACCACGACGCCGAGCAGCTTCGCGCCGGCGTCGGCGAGGATCGTCACGTTCTGCTGGATCGTCGGCTGCTCGCTGTAGTTGCCGGTGGCGAGCTTGATGTACGCGCGGTTCTGCGCGAGCGCGTGCCCGATCGTCGCGCACGGGTCGCCCATGGTGCACGTGCCGGTGTCGCTGCCGCCCGGCATCACCCACGCGACGTTCGCGTCGCCGCCGCACGAGCCGTCGGGCAGGCACGCGCCGGGCGCGCCGCACTCGGAGTGGGCGGCGCACGCGCGGCACGTCTCGTTCGTCAGGTCGCATACCGGCGTCGAGGTGCCCGTGCACGCGTTGGAGTCGGCGCTGTTGCACTGCACGCACTGGTGCTTGGCGAGGTCGCACACCGGATCCGCGGTGCCCGCGCACTCGGCCGCGCTCGAGCAGCCCTTCGGCGCGTCCGGGCCGCCATCGGCGAGCGTGCAGTTGTTCTGCGGCGCGCCGGCGCAGTAGTTCGGGTTCGACTTCGAGCACGCGCACGCGAGCACGATCGCGAGCCACACCAGCCTTTGCATTGCTAACTCCTTCTAGAAGCGCCCGGCCCAGCCGACGTAGCCACCACTGCTCGACACCGCGGCGACCGGCTGCGAGCGCGAGTCGCCGTGCGTCCACAGGTAGTACCCGACTCCCACGGCCGCGAGCCCGGCGACGCCGAGCGCGTAGCCGGGCGGCCGGTAGTCGAGGTAGTGCGCGGGCTGCACGCCCGTGGTCGGCGGCGTCTGCTCGCCGATCGCGATCATCACGCCCCCGGTGATCGCGAGCGCGACGCCGCCGCCGAGCACGACCGCGGGCAGCACGCGCGAGTGCGGCCGCGCTTGCTCCGCGCGCGCGTGCGCGGTCAGCCCGGGCGTCGCGGTCGGCGTCGCGAGGTGCGAGAGCGAGGCCATGAGGTCGTCGGCGAGGCCGCGCAGCGACTTCTCGGTGCAGCGCTCGCAGTGCCGGCGATCCGCGACCGCGTGGACCGAGTTCTTCTGCAGCCAGTAGCCGACCAGCGTCACGTCGCGCGTGCCGTCGGCATCGGGCCTGACCTCGATGCGCGCGTAGATCACGGTCGGCGACTTCGAGCTGCGGT
>JBLMXA010000547.1:0-15907 GCA_050257515.1 Acidobacteriota bacterium
CGATCTCGCGAACGTCGCGACCGGCACCGGCCAGCTCTCGCTCGTTCCCGCCGCCGATCCGACCGCCGCGCACGACTACGCGGTCTATGCGATCTTCCGCGCGTCCGACGGCACGCCGGCGGCGATCCAGCTGCAGCGCTTCGACGGCGTGGTCGCGTCCGGGCCGCCGTTCACGATGTATCGCCCGTGGTGGACGGACACCGGCGCCGCGGCGCCGTGACGTCGGCGCACGGCGATTTCGCATCACGCGTGCGGAGAGTGCGCGCACTCCGGCACGCCACGGAGATCGGAAATGCCGCGGGATCCCGTGCGCCGGTCACCTGGCGCGCGCCCTGCACCGCGACCGCGTGCAACCACACGAGGTGCGCTCCATGAGATCGACTCCCGCCGCCGCTCGCTCCGACACGCCCCGGCTCGCGCTCGATCCGGTGCTGCGCGAGGAGGCCGACTTCGCGAACGAGGACTACGCCGCGTTCGCCGACGACCTTCGCATCAACGAAGGCATGTTCGCGCGCTACGCGAACCCGCGCGAGCTGTGGGACTGGCGCCAGATGGCCGGCGTGCTGCTCGGCGATCTCGCGGGCAATGACCTGCTCGACTACGGCTGCGGCATGGGCGAGGAGTCGATCTACTTCGCCAAGCTCGGCGCGCGCGTCACCGGCATCGACATCTCCGAGGTCGGCATCGCGAGCCTGAAGAAGCGCGCCGAGTATCACCGGCTCGAGCTCGCCGCGCACCAGATGCGAGTCGACCCGACCGAGTTCGCCGACGCGAGCTTCGATCGCATCCACGGGCTCGGCATCCTCCACCACGTCGGCATCCACGCCGGGCTCGCCGAGGTGCGCCGGCTGCTGCGGCCCGGCGGCGTCGCGGTGTTCCTCGAGCCGCTCGGCGACAGCCCGACCATCGAGGCCGCGAAGACGTGGCTGATGCGCCACGCGCGCTTCCTCGGCAACTTCGATCACGTCACCGAGCACGAGCGCAACCTGACGTGGCTCGAGATCGAGGACGCGACGCGCGGGTTCGCGACGTGCGCGACGTTCCCGTACCACCTGCTCTACCGCCTCAAGCGGCTGCTGCCGGCGTCGCAGCTCGCGCGCGCGCGGCGCATCGATCACGGCCTGCTCGCGCTGTTTCCCTCGCTCGCGCGGTTCGCCGGCGGCGTCGTCATCCGCGTGACGAAGGCGCGCTAGTCACCACGCGATCCCGAGGTTGACGCGCGGCGCGACCGTGATCGCGTGGAGGCCGAAGCCGAGCGCGCCGGCGAGCCAGAACCGGCCGCGCGCCCACGCGAGATCGGGGCCGAGCACGGCCCAGCTCGGCACGGTCGCGTCGCCGCTGAGCTCGGCGTGCAGCTCGCCGCCGAGCCGCAGGCCGCGGGCGACGAGCACGCTCGCGCCCGCGCCCGGCCGCAGCTCGCGGTGGACGTGGCCGAAGTTGACGTCGACGACGAGCCCGGCATCGCCCTCGACCTGCACGCGGCCGGTCTCGTACGACGCCGCGAGCTCGAGCTCGCCGCGGACCTGCGTCTGGAGCTCGACGTCGCGCGACAGCGCGAACCGCGCGAGCGGGTGCAGGCCGGGCACGCGGCGGGCGAAGCCGTAGCGCAGCTCGGCGCCGTAGCGCGCGATGCCGCCGTACGGCGCGGCGTCGTCCTGCGTGCGGGTGACGAGCTCGACCGGGATCGCGAGCTCGAGGCACGGCAGAAGGCCGATCGCCGGCGTCCAGGCCAGCGACGTGGAGCGCACGTGGTACGGCCCGAGCTGGTCGTGCTCGTAGAGCGACGTGCCGAGCTCGACCGCGCCGTCGCCAACGGTGTCGGTCTCGATCAGCCAGCCGTACAGCGTGCGCCCGGCGTGCGCCTGCGCGGCCGGCAGGACGACGAGGAGCGCGAGCGCGGCGCGCTTCACGGCTGCCCGGGGAACGGATCGGTGATGCGGTAGACGCCGCCGGTCGTCGCGTCGGCGACCCACACGTGGCCGCGATCGTCGGCGCTCGCGCCGTGGCCGGAGCTCGAGATCGCGACGCTCGCCATCACGCCGAGCTCGCCGCTCGCGCACGTCGCGAGCAGATCGAGCGTGCCGGCGCCGTCGCCGCGCACGTAGAGGTGATGGCGCGCCGGATCGTAGGCGAGGATCGCCTCGCCGCCGCCAGCCTCGAAGCCGGCCTTCAGCATGCCCTGCATCGTCACCACGCCGACGCCGCCGTTCATGAAGCAGCCGCCGAACGCGAGCTGGTAGGTGTCGTCGACCTGCGGAAAGCCGTGCGAGTAGCCGCAGCCGGTGTCCCACTCGTCGACGACGATCCGCCGCGCGACGTCGACCGCGAGCACGCGGCCGTTCGCGTGCGCGTACGCGCGTCCGCCGTCGAACGTGAGGCCCTCGGGCGGCGCCGGCAGCGTCACGCTGCCGACCGCGGCGAGGCTGGCCGCGTCGAGGATCTCGAGCCGGTTCGTCGCCGGTAGTGACACCCACACCTCGTTCGTCGTCGGCGAGAACCGCACGTAATCCGGGTTGCCGGGCATCGGCGCGGTGCCGACCATCGCGCCGCTCGCGACGTCGATCGCCACGATGCGGACGCCCGCGCGATCGGCCGCGAACACGGTGGTCGCGTTCGCGTCCGCGGACTCGACGCCCGCCGGCGCGGGTACCTGCTGCACCGCGAGCGAGTCCGGATCGATCAGCGAGATCACGCCGGTGCCGTGCGGCGCGGCGACGACCTCGTGCAGCTCGGGCGAGTAGCGGAGGTCGTCGTACGACGCCGGCCCGCCTCCCGGCGGCAGCGCGACGAGCGTGACGTCGGGCACGAGCCCCGCCGTGGCGACGTCGCACGTCCCGGGCGGCGGCAGGCTGTTGCTGCAGCCGGTCGCGGCGATCGCGAGGAGCCAGTAGCGCACGGCTACTTCTTCGCCGGGCCTTCGTCGTCGCCGTCGTCCTTGTCCCCGGGCTTCTCGTCCTTCTCCTTCGCGGCCTCGTCGACCTTGCTGTCCTTGTCGCTGGCCTTCGCGGTCGCGTTCTGGCCGGCCGCGGCCGCTGGCTGCGGCTGCGCCGGGGTCTTGTGGTGGCCGCAGGCGGCGGCGAGCAGGACGGCGGTGACGAGAGCGAGCGTGCGCATGGGTCCTCCTGCGCGCGGTTGTAGTCCCGCGCCGGTACCGGCGCAGCCGGCGCATACCCGCTGGTGCTGACATCGCATTGCGCGTATCGTGCAACTGCGAGGTCGATGTCGCAGTTGCATCATCCGGCTCCGGCGCGGTTCACTCGGGACGGCCACGTCGCCGAGCAGGCCGTCGCGCGCCGGCGAGCCGTGCGCGCGCGCGCGTGCGGACCGCCGGCCCACGCGGTGACCTGCTGGCCGCCGCCCTCGCTGCTGCGCGGCCAGGCCCGCGACCCCGGCTCCGACGATGACGACGTCCATCGGCAAGCTCGACGAGGTCGCGTGCAGCTAGCGCGCCCGCCGCGCCGCGACCCACCGCGCCATCGGCGGATAGCCGGTGACGGCCATGGCGATCAGCGCGATCCACCACCACCACACGCCGGCGAGCCACGACAGGCCGGCGCCGCTCGCGAGCCCGAGGAACCAGCCCGAGCCGACCAGCAGATCGAGATCCATCACGCGCATCGAGTCGAGCGCGTGGTCGCGAGTCAGGTAGTAGCGCGCGAACCGGGTCGCGGCCGATGCATGCTCGGCGACCGGCGTGTGGCCGTCGATCACGCGCTCGAGATCGTCGGCGAGCTCGCCGGCGCTCGCGTACCGATCGGCGGCGCGGGGCGCCATCGCGCATTCGATCACGGCCGCGAGCGAGCGCGGCGCGTCGGGCTTCACGGCCCGCAGCGGGCGCGGCGCCGCGTGCTCGCGCGCGCTCGCCAGCTCGGACAGCGAGCTCGCCTCGAACGGACGCGCGAGCGCCGCGACCTCGTACAGCATGACGCCGAGCGTGAAGATGTCGGAGCGCTCGTCGAGCGGCTCGCCGCGCGCCTGCTCGGGTGACATGTAGAGCGGGGTGCCCGCGCTGAGCTCGCCGAGCCCCTGCGGCATCACGCGGCGAAGCTCGTCACCGACCGGGCCGGGGACCGGCAGCGCGAGCCCCCAGTCGGTCACGAGCACCTCACCGTCGTCGCCGAGCAGCACGTTCGCGGGCTTGAGGTCGCGGTGAAGCACGCCACGCCGGTGCGCGAACGCGATCGCCTGGCAGATCTGGTGCATCACGCGGAGCCGGCGCGCGAGCGGAAATCGCGACTCGGGGGCATCTCCGCGCTGCAGCTGGGCGAGCCACTCGGCGAGCGAGCGACCGGCGGCGCGCTTCATCGTGAAGTACGGGCCGTCGGCGGTGCGGCCGAGATCATGAACCGGGACGATGTTCGGGTGATCGAGGTGCGCGCCGATCCGCGCCTCCCACAGGAACTGCGCGACGAGGCGCGGGTCGTCGCGATGCTCGGCGCGGATGCGCTTGACCGCGAGATCCCGCATCAGATCGCCGTCCCACACGTGATCGACGATGCCCATGCCACCGCGGCCGAGCTCCGCGACCACGCTGTAGCGCGCGCCGGTCGCCGCGCGCTCGCCGGTGGCGGCCGGGCGCGGCGACGGCAGCTGCGTCTCGCCGAGCGCGGTGATCGTGCTCAGCACTCCGAGCGGAGGGTCGCCGGCCATGCCGCCCATCGTACCGCACGCGCTTCGTGCTCAGAGCGACTCGAGATACGTCTTCAGATCGGCGCGCTGCGCCGCGGTGAGCCGCGACAGCTCCGCCATGCCCGACACGTTGCCGCGGCCGAGCAGCAGGTCATTCAGCGTCGCGGCGCTGCCGTCGTGGTAGTAGGGCGCGCTCGACCACAGGCCGACGAGGCTCGGCGTGTCCGCGTGCTCGAGCGTCGACGTGAGCTCGTGGCGCTCGCCGTCGGCGAGCATCGCGCCGGCGTGGCACTGATCGCAGCCGGCCTGCTCGAACACGGCGCGCCCGCGCGCGACGCCGGCGGGATCGAGCGTCGGCGGCCGCGGCCGCGGCAGCGCGTCGAGGTAGTCGCCGAGATCGGCGGCCTGGCCGGGCAACAGGCCGTCGCCGCCGAGCCGGTGCACCGTGCTCGCCAGGCTCGCCGCGAGCGTCGGCGCCGAACCGTCCCAGCGATACGGCGCGGTGCCGCGCAGCCGGCCGGCGAGCACGGGCGTCTGCAGCGCCTGGTTGCCGATCGTCCACGAGATGCCGTCGGCGAGCCCCTCGAGGTGGCACGAGGCACACGCGAGCGCGCGATCGCGGTTGACCCCGATGTCGGTCGCGTGGAACAGCACGAGCCCGGCGTGCTCGTCGTCGGTGTAGGCCGACGCCGCGAGCGGCGCGCTCTCCGCGAGATCGCCGCGCGCGGGATCGTAGCGGAGCACGCTGCGCGTGAACGAGCACCACACGAGCACCGCGCCGTCGCCCGCGATCGCGAGCCCGTCGGGCCCGCAGCGGTCGCTCGCGTGCAACACCGCGTTCGACGCGCCGTGCTCGATCGCGTCGTGATCGCTCGACAGCCGGGACAGCGTCAGCAACGTGTCCGAGCCGAGCCCGGCGACGTACAGCGTGTCGCGCGCGGCATTCCACGCGAGCGCGCGCGGCTGGTTCTCGACGAGCTGCGCGACGCTCTGCGCGGCGCCGGTCGCCGCCAGCGTGAAGAACGCGACGTGCTGGGTGACCGGCGGGCGCGAGCCGGCGCCGTAGACGTCGGTGTTGCGCTCGAGCAGCGCGTCGGGGATGTCGCGCTGGAACGTCGCGACCGCGCGCGCGCCGTCGAGGAAGCGCACCGTGCCGGTGCCGCGCGCGAACGCGCCGGCGGTCTGGCAGTGCTCGCACGCGAGGTCGTACGGCACGCTCGCGACGCGGTGGTCGCCGGTGAGCTCGACGACGTCGACCGCGCCGGTCGCGATCGAGCCGACGAGCGCGAGGCCGCCGGCGGGCGAGGCCGTCACGCCGCGGGCGCCCGGCGAGATCGCGGCGCGCCACCTCTCCTGCCCGCTCGCGGTGTCGAGCGCGATCAGCGTGCGATCGGCGATCGCCGTCACCAGCAGCGTGCGGCGATCCGGCTCGAGCGCGAGCCCGAACGGCTCGGCCGGCGTGTTCCACGCGGCGACGACATGCAGCGCGCCGTCGGCGACGACGACGCGGTCGCCGGCACGATCGGCGACGTACACGCGATCGCGGGTGGGATCGTGGACGAGCTGCCCCGCGTTGCGTCCGATCGCGAGCCGCGCGATCACGCGGCCCGCGCGATCGAGCGCGAACAGCAGGCCGGTGTCGGCATCGATGACGAGCGCGCCGCGCGCGGTCGCCGCGATCCGCGCCCCGGTCAGCTCCGCGGCCGGGGACGGCGCAAACGATGCGCGCGCCGGAGGTGCCGGCGGCAGCTTCGCCAACGGCGTCGCGCAGGCACACACCACGACCAGAGCCGCCTTGGTCACGAGCTCTCGACACGTTCACCACGCGCGAGTTGCGTTCGCCGCCCCAGGCCCTTGCGGGGCATCCTGCCCCGCGGTAATCCTTTGACCTCCAACTAAGAAAGGGTGCAGCCGACGCGGCTGCAGGACACGGACTGGTCGGGCCGCCAGCCATCTCGAATGACGATGCGCGCCCCGGCACCCGTTTCGGACGATCCCAGTCGCTGGCACGACCTCGTGCGGCGCTCGAAGCTGGTCGCGCTGCTCGATATCGACGGCACGCTCGTGCCGTTCGCCGACACGCCGGAACAGGCCGAGCTCGATCGCGCGGCCGAGCGCGTGCTCGATGCCCTGGCGCGCGTCGGCGTGCAGGTGGTCATCGTGTCGGGGCGGCCGCGGTCGTCGATCGATCGCGTCCGCGCCGCCGCGCCCGCGGCATGGTGGACCGCCGAGCACGGCACCTGGTACTGCGTCGCCGGCGAGTGGAGCGGCCCCTCCGAGCCGCTCGCGGAGCTCGAGTCGCTCGAGGCCGCGCTCGAGCTGGCGACCGCGATCGGCGGGATCAGGCTCGAGCGCAAGTCGCGGTCGCTGTGCATCCACTGGCGGCAAGTCCCCCCGGAGCTGCGCGAGTCCGCGATCGGCGCCACCGAGCTGGCGTGCGGCGAGTGGCTCGAGATGCACCCCGACTTCGAGCGCCTCGAGGGCGTGGAGCTGCTCGAGATCAGGCACCGCTCGGTCTCGAAGGCGAGCGTCGTGGCGTGGGTGCGCTCGCAGCTGCCCGACGCCCACCTGTTCGCGATCGGCGATGACGATACCGACGAGGACATGTTCGCGGCGCTGCGCGACGACGAGCTCGCGATCGCGGTCAGGAACCTGCGGGCCCGCCCGACGCGCGCGCAGACGACGCTCGCGAACCCCACCGCCGTGCGCGACTTCCTGTGGCGGGTGGTCGAGACGCGCGCGGGTGCCGGCGAGCGTCCGCCTCCGTTCGAGCCGGTGCCGCCGGTCGCCCAGGTCGTGCGAGGCCGGCTCGTCGTCGTGTCCAATCGCGCGCCGACCCGCGTCAGCGAGGGACGCCACCACCCGGTCAGCGGGCTCGTGAGCGCGCTGATGCCGGCGCTGCGCACGTACGAGGGCGTGTGGCTGGGCTGGAGCGGGCGCATCCGCGACGCGATGCCGACGCTCGCGATCGACACCACCGCGCAGCCGACGCGTGCGTCGTTCGACTTGCCTCCGCGCTGGCGCGACCACTTCTATGATGGCTTCTGCAACCGCGCGCTGGGGCCGCTGTTCCACGGGTTTCCCGGCCGCGCTCGCTACCGCGATGCCGACTGGCAGGCCTACGTGGAAGCGAACGACGCGTACGCGAAATTCGCCTCGGCGCTCGTCGAGCCCGACGGCACGGTGTGGGTCCACGACTATCACCTGCTGCTCGTCGCCGAGGCGCTCGCGCGCGGGGGCTACCGCGGCACCAAGGGCCTGTTCCTCCACATCCCGTTTCCCGCGCCCGACCTGTTCGAGACGCTCCCGTGGTGCGATCAGCTCCTCCGCGCGATGTGCGCGTACGACCTGCTCGGGTTTCATACCCAGCAATGGGCAGACAACTTCTACGCGTGCACGCGCGGACATCACGCGCGTACCGGCACCCGCCTGCGCGTCCCGCAGGTCGGGGTGCTGCCGATCGGCGTCGATCCGCTGAGCTTCGCGGCCGTCGACGGCGCCGTCGACCGCGAGGTGATGGGCCTGCGCGCCGTGCTCGGCTCGCGGCGGCTCGTGCTGGGCGTCGATCGGCTCGATTACTCCAAGGGCATCCCGGAGCGGCTGATCGCGTTCGATCGCCTGCTCGAGCGTCACCCCGAGTGGCGCGCGAAGGTCACGTTCGTCCAGATCTCGGTGCCGTCGCGCGTCGACGTGCCCGAGTACGCCGAGCTGCGCGAGCGCGTCGAGCACCTCGTCGGCAAGATCAACGGCCGCTACGGCGAGGCCGACTGGGTGCCGGTGCGTTACCTCTACCGGTCCTACGACCACCGCGTGCTCGCGCAGCTCTACCGGCTCGCGGACGTCGCGCTCGTCACGCCGCTGCGAGACGGCATGAACCTCGTCGCGAAGGAGTTCGTCGCGGCCCAGGATCCCGACGCTCCCGGCGTGCTCGTGCTGTCGCGGTTCGCCGGCGCCGCGACGCAGCTGACCGAGGCGCTGCTGACGAACCCGTACCACCCCGACGGTCTTGCCGAGGACATCGACCGCGCGCTGTGCATGCCGGTCGCCGAGCGCAGGCGCCGCCATGGGCTGCTCGCCGCCACGGTCCACGAAACCACCCCCGAACAGTGGGCTGCCAGGTTTCTCGAACAGCTGAGCGCGTGCGTCACACCGAATTAATTTGTATACCGACGCTATGGCCCGTCGGCGTTGGCGTCGTTCCACCGGAAGCGTGTTTGCGGGCGCACGCTTCCAGGACATCGGCACGCTGGTCGAGCGGTTCAACCTGCGGCGGGTCTACTACTGGCTGGGGCTGTCGAGCCTCGTCGGGGTCGTCGGCGGACTCGGCGCACTCGCGTTCAAGTGGCTGACCGATCAGGTGATCAGCGTCACGTGGCCGAGCCTCATCGGCGTCGTGCCGCTGACCCCCGGAGGCGAGCCGAGCCCGCTCGTCGCTCGCGACTCGCTGCAGCTGTGGGGCCTGGTGCTCGCGCCGGCGATCGGCGGCCTGCTGAGCGCGTTTCTGGTGTACCGGTTCGCCCCGGAGGCGGAGGGGCATGGTACCGACGCCGCGATCCGTGCGTTTCACCGCGATCGGGGTCACATCCGCTCGCGGATCCCGCTCGTCAAGCTGCTCGCGTCGGCGCTGACGATCGGCTCGGGCGGGAGTGCCGGCCGCGAGGGACCGATCGCGCAGATCGGCGCCGGGTTCGGCAGCCTGCTCGGGTCGGTGCTCCACCTGTCGGTGCGCGAGCGACGCGTGCTGCTCGCCGCCGGCATCGCGGCCGGGATCGGCGCGATCTTCCGCGCGCCGTTTGCCGGCGCGGTGTTCGCCGCCGAGGTGCTCTACAGCGAGCCCGACATCGAGGCCGAGGTCCTCGTGCCCGCGCTGCTGTCGTCGATCGTCAGCTACAGCGTGTACTGCGGCGTCCACGGCTTCGGGCACCTGTTCACCGGCACGAGCGGGTTCGCGTTCGACAACCCGCTCGCCCTGCTCTGCTACGCCGCGCTGGGCATCGTCACCGCGTTCGCCGGCATCGCGTACGTCACCACGCTCGCGAGCACGACGGCCCGCTTCCACGCCTGGAAGGTCACGCCGTACGTGAAGCCCGCGATCGGCGGGCTCGGGGTCGGCGTGATCGGGCTCGTCGGCTACGTCGCGCTGCACGACCGCTCCGTGCTCGCGGTGATGGGGGCGGGCTATGGCACGCTGCAGCGCGCGGTCAGCGAGCAAGGCGCGATCGGTCCGTCGCTCGCGGTGCTCGGGTTCGTCGCGGCCGGCAAGATCATGACGACCTCGCTGACGATCGGCTCGGGCGGCTCGGGCGGCGTGTTCGGACCGTCGATGGTGATCGGCGGCTGCATCGGCGCGCTCGTCGGCACGCTGTTCCACCAGTGGTTCCCGACGATCGTGCCGAACGTCGGACCGTTCACGATCGTCGGCATGGCCGGGTTCTTCGCCGGCGTCGCGAAGACGCCGATCTCGACGCTGCTGATGGTCGGCGAGCTGACGGGCAACTACGCGCTGCTGCTGCCGTCGATGCTCGTCGTGTGCCTCGCGATGATCATCGCGCACCGCTGGACGATCTATCCCGAGCAGGTCGCGACGCGCGCGAATTCGCCGGCGCACCGCGACGAGCTGTTTCACGACGTGCTCGCCGATCTGCCCGTCGGCAAGGTCGCGACCGCACGCGGCCACGTCCACACGATCGGCCCGTCGACGCCGCTGCGCGAGGTCGTCCGGATCGCGGACGACACGCTGCAGCGCACGTTCCCGGTGCTCGACGCCGGCGACCGCCTGATCGGCGTGCTGTCGGCCGACGTCGTGCGTGCGGTGATGGCCGAGGATCCCACGCCGGGCCTCGTCGTCGCCCAGGATCTGCTCACGCCCGACATTCCCGAGCTCCAGCAGGCCGAGTCGGTGCAGCGTGCGCTCGATCTGCTGGCGCTCGAGCACGTCGAGGAGCTGCCGGTGACCACCGAGGACGGCAAGTTCCTCGGCCTGCTCGACCGCCGCTCGATCATCGAGGCGTACCGGCGGCGCATCACCGAGCTGAAGCAGACCGAAGGCTGACTCGACGGCCCCGGCCGAGGCAACGTATCATCCGAGCATGGCCCGGGGCGCGGTGGCGGGATGCGCGCTCGCGCTCGCGTGTGCGAGCTGCGGCCGGCTCGGGTTCGATGTCGTGCCGTGCGTCGGCGCCAGCTGCGACGAGGGTGGCAGCGGCGGCCCGCTCGACAGCGGGCTGACCGCGCCGGTCGTGCTGTTCCAGCCGGACTTCACGAGCTCGGCCGCGAATGCCGGCGCGCCCTCGGTCGTCCGCGGCGGGGTGTCGAACGTGTACTCGATCGGCGCCTACTACGACCCGACCGCGGCCCGCGTGAAGTTCTTCGTCAACGACCGCGACAACAACCGCGTGATGATCTACGAGCACGTGCCGACCGCGTCGGGGGCATTGCCCGACCACGTGATCGGCCAGACCGCGTGGACGGACGGGCTCGCGAACGCCGGCCAGCCCGCGCCCGATGCGCGCACGCTGTCGGACAACGTCGACGTCACCGTGTGCGCGACCGGCGAGATGTTCGTCGCGGACGCGTCGAACAACCGGGTGCTCGCGTGGCGGAGCGTGCCGGCGACCGACGACACACCGGCGGACTTCGTGCTCGGCCAGCCCGACTTCACGAGCAACGCGGCGGGCACGAGCGCGACCCGCATGAACCGGCCGTACGCGGCGCACTGCATCGAGGGCCAGCTGTTCGTGCCCGAGCGCGAGAACCACCGCATCCTCGTGTACGACCCGCTGCCCGCGAGCGGCGATGCGCAGCCGCGGTTCGCGATCGGCCAGCCCGATCTCGTCACCGGGACACCGTCGTGCAGCCCGCTCGGGCTGACGAACCCGTACGAGGTCCTGCACCACGCCGGCTACTTCTTCATCGCCGACGGCGGCAACCATCGCGTGCTCGTGTTCGACGACGCGCTCGCGGCCGGTCCCGCGATGCCGATCGCCGTCCTCGGGCAGCGCGACTTCACGTCATGCCAGCCGAACCGCGGCGCGGCCGCGCCCGACGCGACCACGCTGAGCTTCCCGAACGGGCTCGCCGCGCGCGGCGACACGCTGTTCGTCAGCGATCACGACAACCGGCGCGTGCTGCTCTACCGCCTGCCGGTCGCGACCGGCGACGCGGCATACGCCGTGCTCGGCCAGCCGTCGTTCACGACTGCCGCGCAGCAGCTGCCGCCCGACGCGACGTCGCTCGGCTACACGAAGGGCCTCGTCGTCGACGGCAACTACCTGTGGATCGGCGACGGAGGCAACAACCGCGTCATCGCGATGCCGCTGCCGTGACAGGCTGGCTCACAGCGGCGTCGCGGGCCCCGACGGCTTGCCGCGGGTCTCGACCGACTCGGCGATCGGCTGATCGCGCTCCATCCGGTACGTCACGATGACGGGCGTGCCCGGTGACAGATCCTGCGCCTTCGCCTTGCGGCCGTCCTGGGTCACGGTCGTGCTCTGAGGATCGAGCTGGACCGCGAGGGACGGTGCGTTCTGGCGCGAGATCACGAGCTCGTTCCCCGACACGCGCTGCACCGTACCCTCGGTCGAGCTCGTCGCGCCCATCGCCTGCTCCTGGGCCTGAGCGCGCGGCTCGACGCGCAGCGCGCGCTGCTGCGCGGCCTGCGCCTCGCGCGCGGCCTGCTGGCCCTCCCGCAGCGCCTCGCGCTGGGCCTGCTCCGCCTCCTGACGCAGCTCGCGCGCGTGCGCCTCGGCGCGTTGCGCCTCGTTCTGCTTTTTCAGCGCCGCTCGCTCGGCGTCGTTGGCCTTCGCGGCCTTATCGCGCGCCTGCTGCTCGGCGTCCTGGGCGCGCTGATAGGCCTGCTCCGACTCGGCCTGGGCCTCCTCGAGCTGGCGCTGTGCGGGAGGCTCGGGAACCGGCTTTTGGGTTTCTGCGCAGCCGAAGAAGATCAACGAGATCAAGATAGCTCGGGACGACATGACCGGGTGCATGTGCATCCCGCGTGCACGCGGTCACTCGCCTCGATCGTCGTCCTCGGGGCTCGCCGGCTGCTCGAGCGTGGCGACCGCGACGGTCTTCGCCGAGCCCAGCGCCTCCAGCGCTCGCGCGCCGAAGATCGCGGACGAGCGCTCGCGAGCCGGGGGCGAGTCGCGTGCGCACCGGTCCAGCCGGGACCGTACGGCCGCGGCGCTCGCGGGTCGTGCGGCGGGATCGCGCGCCATCAGCTCGCGCGTCAGCTGCTCGAGCGCGGGATCGACGACGAGCCCGGGCACGCGCTCGGCCATCGCCGGCGGATCGTGCTGGATGTTCGCGTGAAGGACGTCGACCCCGCTGCCGTCGAACGGCATGCAGCCGGTCAGCATCTCGTAGGAGATCACGCCCAGCGCGAACAGATCGGCGCGCTGATCGAACGCGCGGCCTGTCGCGACCTCGGGCGCCATGTAGTGCGGCGTGCCGAGCACGGTGCCGCCGGTGGTCAGCCGGCCCTCGTCGCGACCGCCGCCCGCCGGGGCCTCGCGCGCGATCGCGATCCCGAAGTCGACGATCCGCGCGAGCTCCTCCGCATCGGTGGTCTCGACGATCACGTTGTCCGGCTTGAGATCGCGATGCACGAGCCCGTGGCCGTGCGCGTGATCGAGGCCGGCGCACAGCTGGGTCAGCAGCTCGATCGCGCGCGCGCGCCCGAACGGGCGACCGAGCAGCTCCGACAGTGGCCGCCCGGGCGCGAGATCCATCACGAGGAAGCACACGCCGTCGAGCTCGCCGATGTCGAGCACCCCGACGACGTTCGGATGGGACAGCCGCCCCGCGAGCACGGCCTCGCGCGCGAACCGCTTGCGCAGCTTGGCGTCGGCGAGCAGGTGCGGGTGCAGCACCTTCACCGCGAACCACCGGCGCAGCCGGACGTGGCGCGCGCGGAACACGATCCCCATCGCGCCGCTGCCGAGCTTCTGCTCGACGCGGTACGTCGAGTCCAGTACCTGCCCCACGAGCTGCCCGGGATCGAGGCCGCCCACCATCGCTCGCGAGCGAATGCGCGCCGCATGCCACGACCGCAACTCCGTCGCGGCGAACGTGCGCGTCGCTACGCGCGAACGCGCCGGCGTGCACCGGCGCCACATCAGGAACGCCACAGCCGTGCGCGCGCGCTCGGACCTACAGCTAGGTGCCAGTCGCCGTCACGGCTCGTGCGCGGCGAGCTCGGCGATCGCGGCCTTGATGCCGTCCTTCTGGGGCACGCTCGCCCGCTCGAGGTTATCGGCGAGGCCGATCCCCGGCACGTGCGCGCCCGCGAGCAGCTTCGGCGGCGCGTACAGCTCGTAGAACAGCTCCTCGGCGATGCGCCGGATCAGGTGCTCGCCGAAATTCGTGATCTCGGTGTCCTCGTTGACGCACAGCACGCGGTTCGTCTTGCGCACGCTCGTGGTGATCGCGGCCCAGTCGTACGGATGCAGCGAGCGAAGATCGACGATCTCGGCATCGATCCCGCCGGCGGCGAGCTCCTCGGCGGCGGCGAGGCACATCGGCACGTTGCGGCCGTAGGTGAGCACCGTGACGTGACGGCCCTCGCGCGCGATCCGCGCCTGACCGATCGGGATGAACAGGTCCTCGAGATCGGGCCACGTCGGCTTCCACGCCGAGCGATCGCCGAGCGGCGCGTCGATCATCTGCGACAGCTGGCGATCGTCCTCGGGGCAGCCGGGGACGTCCTCGCCGGGCGCCGACTTCATGCGCAGGAGCGCCTTGGGCGCGAGGTACATCACCGGGTTGGGATCCTGGATCGCCGACAGCATGAGGCCGTACGCGTCGCGCGGCGTCGACGGCATCACGATCTTCCAGCCGGGGATCCGCGTCGCGGTCGCGTCGAACGAGTGCGAGTGATAGACGCTGCCGCGGATGCCGGCGCCGACCGGCGTCATCAGCACCATCGGCACGTTCCAGTCGCCGCCGCTCGTCCAGTACGTGTTGCCGGCGACCTTCAGCAGGTCGATCGTGTTGAACGCGTAATCGCAGAACTGGATCTCGGCGACCGGCTTCTTGCCGGCGAGCGCGAGCCCGATCGCGGTGCCGACGATGCCGCGCTCGTCGAGCGGGGTGTTCCACGCGGTCTCGAGGCCTTGCGTGCCGGTGAACACGCCGCCGAGCGGCGGGCCGACGTCCTCGCCGAAGATGTCGGTGACGCCGAGCCGCGACTCGCCGACGTGCAGCGCCATGCGGATGGCCTGGATCATCGTCGACATCTCAGCCCTCCCCGCCCACGTAGTTCTTGTCGGCGAACACGTAGTCGTAGATCGCGCCGGGCTCCGGCTGCGGCTCGTGGCGCACGCGCTGGGCCGCGTCGCCGAGCTCGTCCATGTACTTCTCGCGCAGCTGGGCCATCTGCGCGCGCGTCAGCAGCGACCGGGCCTCGAGCTTCTGCTCGAACACCTCGAGGCAGTCGACCTCGCCCTTGACGAGGTTCGCGCCGCTCGCCGACGAGTGGCCGCGCAGGCGCGACACCATCGCCTCGAGCAGGTACGGCTTGCGCTCGGTGCGCACGTACTCGATCGCCTTCTGCAGCGCCGCGTAGGCCGCCTCGGGATCGTTGCCGTCGACGACCGCGCTCGGCATGCTGAACGCCTTGCCGCGATCGGCGATCTGCGGGTAGCCGTGCTGGCCCTCGTACGCGGTCGAGATGCCCCACCGGTTGTTCGTCACGATCATCAGCATCGGCAGCTCGCTGCCCTTGCGCGAGCTCCACACGAGCGCCGTCGCGAAGTCGCCCTCGGCCGTGCCGGCATCGCCGCCCTGCACGATCGTGATGCCCTTCGCGCCACGCTGCGCGCGCGCGGTGCCGATCGCGATCGAGAACTGGATCTCGATCGGCGACGTCACCGGGACGACATTCCATTTCCGCACGGAAAAATGGCCCGCGAAGTTGCGGCCCTTCGAGTACGGATCGGTGACGACGTTCTTCATCTGCCGCAGCGAATCGATCGGGTCGGCGCCCATCGCGAGCAGCGTGCCGCTCGAGCGGTAGTGGAGGTGCAGATAGTCGTGGTCGGGCCCCATCCCCTTGTCGACCAGGAGGCCGAGCGGGACGTTGAACGCCTCCTCGCCCGGGCCGCCGATCCAGAAGTAGCCGTCGCCCTGCTTGTACATCGTGATGAGGCGCTCCTCGAGCACCCGCGTCGTGAGCATGAGCGTGTGCATGCGGAGGTGGAGCTCGGGCGAGAGCGCCTCGCCGGACGCGGGCCTCGGCGAGCCGCCCTGGGCGGAAGCGACGGAAGTGGTCATGCAGGCG
>JBLMXA010000548.1:0-4706 GCA_050257515.1 Acidobacteriota bacterium
TGTACGTCGTCGACGGCTACGCCGGCTGGGACGACAAGTACAAGCTCAAGATCCGCGTCGTGTGTGCGCGCGCGTATCACGCGCTGTTCATGCACAACATGCTGATCCGCCCGACCGAGGCGGAGCTCGACAAGTTCGGCGAGCCCGACTACGTCATCTACAACGCCGGCGGCTTCCCGGCGAACCGCCACACCGCGGGCATGACGTCGGCGACGTCCATCGACCTGTCGTTCAGCCGCCGCGAGTTCGTCATCCTCGGCTCCGAGTACGCCGGCGAGATGAAGAAGGGCGTGTTCACGATCATGAACTATCTGATGCCGAAGCAGGGTGTGCTGTCGATGCACTGCTCGGCGACCCAGGCGCGCGACGGATCCGACACCTCGATCCTGTTCGGCCTGTCGGGCACCGGCAAGACCACGCTGTCGGCCGATCCGAAGCGCTTCCTCATCGGCGATGACGAGCACTGCTGGAGCGACGAGGGCATCTTCAACATCGAGGGTGGCTGCTACGCGAAGGTGGTCAAGCTCTCGAAGGAGCAGGAGCCCGACATCTGGAACGCGATCTCGTTCGGCGCGGTGCTCGAGAACGTCGTGTTCGATCCGTACTCGCGGACGGTCGACTACAACGACACGTCGATCACCGAGAACACGCGCGGCAGCTACGTGCTCGACACGATCCCGAACGCGAAGTTCCCCGCGACGGCCGGTCACCCGAAGAACGTCATCTTCCTGACCTGCGACGCGTTCGGCGTGCTGCCGCCGGTGTCGAAGCTGACGCCGGCGCAGGCGATGTACCACTTCATCTCGGGGTACACGGCGAAGGTCGCCGGCACCGAGGTCGGCGTGAAGGATCCCGAGCCGACGTTCTCGGCCTGCTTCGGCGGCCCGTTCCTCGTGTGGCATCCGACGAAGTACGCCGAGCTGCTCGCCGACAAGCTGCGCAAGCACGGCGCGCAGACCTGGCTGGTCAACACCGGCTGGTCGGGCGGCCCGTACGGCGTCGGCTCGCGCATGAAGCTCAAGTACACGCGCGCGATCATCGACGCGATCCACTCGGGCGCGCTCGCGAACGCGCCCACCGTCGAGGATCCGGTGTTCGGCCTCGCCGTGCCGACCGCGTGTCCGGAGGTGCCGAGCGAGATGCTCGTGCCGCGCAACACGTGGACCGACAAGGCCGGGTACGACGACAAGGCGAAGAAGGTCGCGCAGCTGTTCCGCGAGAACTTCAAGAAGTACGAGGCGCAGGCCTCGGCCGAGGTTCGCGCCGGCGGCCCGAAGGTCTAGTGTCGCTGGTCGGCGTCGCGTGCCTCGCGGCCACGATGCTGGTCGCGGGCTTGCTGCGGTGGCGCCGGCGGCTCGCCCGTCTCGAGGGTCACCTGCGCAGGCTGCGCGCGCTGTCGGTCCGCGAGGTGAACCTGCGCCCGCTCGCCGCCGGCGAGCGAGACGTGTCGGCACTCGACGCCGCGAGCGAGGAGCTGGCCGCGCTCGGCCTGACGATCCTCGGCGATGCGCTCGAGGATGCCGGCGAGGACGGCAGACAGCCGACGCGGTGGTTCGCCGACGCCGCCGGCACGACGTTCGGCTGGATCGGGCTCGTCCGCGGCCTGCGGCTCGGCTTCTTGCTGTCGAGCTCGCCCGAGCGGGTCGCGATCACGCGCATCGTCCCGAGGCCGCTCCCTTCGCTCGCGCAGCCGCCGTTCATCGATCGCGTCGAGCACTGCGGCACCGACAAGCTCGCCGACGCGCTCGCCGCGCATCGCGCGCGCGTGCCGGCCGGCGCTGCCGTGGTCCGCACGCTCGACGCCGCGATCGCCGAGATGCGCGCGCTGCGCGAGCGCACGATCGCGTGGCGCGAGGCGCAGGCGCCGGGCGAGCTGCTCGAGCGCGATCTTCGCGCGATCCTCGGCCGCCACTACGAGCGGCTCGGCCCGGTGATGGCGCGCCGGCTCGGCGTCAGGCTGCCGGAGGCGCGCATCAATCGATGACGTCGGTGCGCGCCGCGACGATGCGCGCGAGCTCGTCCGCCATGTCCGTGGGCTCGCCGATCATGACGACCGCGGATGTCGGCGCGTGCGCGTACACGAGCTCGACCGGGACGTCCGCGCGCGCGGCCGGGTCGTAGATCACGAGCTCGAACTCGGCGCGCCCGAGCGCGGCGAGCAGCGCCGGCCCGGTGTCGACGCGTTCGTAGTTGCCGTCGATGCCGGCGCGCGAGATCGTCGCGACGAGCTCGTCGACCGGCTCGGTCCACGGCCGCACGATCAGGACCCTCCAGCGCATCAGGCGAGTCGTATCAGGGGTGGGGGGCTGCACGATATGGCCCGAAGGGAAGGTCGGGTTAGCGGTCGGGTTTCAGCCCGGCGCCGTTGGCGTGCAGCGCGAGCTGCGCGCGGTTGTCGACCCCGAACACCTGGAGCAGCGCCGACACGTGCAGCTTCACCGCGCGCTCGCCGGTCCGCAGGTGCGCGCCGATCCCCCGGTTGTCGAGCCCGATCGCGAGCCAGCGCATGACGTCGAGCTGGCGCGGCGTGATCTTCGCCCACTGCTTGAGCTGGCGCGCGAGCTCGGCCGATGCCCGAGGCCGCTTGCCGTTGGCCGCCGCGACGAGCGTCTTCGCATCCGCGTGCGGCGTCTCGACGCCGGCCTCGTCGGCCTTGTCGAGCGCGGCGGCCTGGCGCAGCGAGGTCCCGAGCGGGATGACCTCGGCACCGGCGACCTCGCGCACCCGCTCGATCAGCAGGCGCACGTCGGACTCCGCGTGGTCGAGATCGACCAGCACGGCCTGCAGCGTGCGCGAGCGCACGATCGCCTGGACCTGCGGATGGGCCTCGCATTCGTCGACCCGCAGCCCGGAGTCGCGCAGCAGCTCTGCCGTGGCGTGACGGTACAGAGCGTGCTCGGAGAGCACGGCGACCGCACGTGTCTCCGGGCGCTTGGCCATTGCCCGTATGCAGTGCAGCCGACGAGCCAGCGCGACCGCGCGCTGGTGTCACGGCGATGTGGACGGAGTGCCTACTTCGCCTTGGACGCATCGCCGGCGTCGACGATCGTCAGCCGCTTCGGATCGAGCCACTTCTTCGCGACGCGCTCGACGTCGGCCGGCGTCAGCGCCTGGATCTTCGCGCGCAGCTGCTTCAGGAACGCGTTCGTGCGGCCGCGGAACAGCTGCTTCGACAGCAGCTGCTCGACGTAGGTGTCGTTCGACAGGCTCGTGTCCTGGTCCTTGAGCCACGAGCTCTTCGCACGCGCGAGCTCGTTGTCGGCGATCGTGCCGGTGACGATCTTCTGGATCTCGTCGAGGAACGACGCCTTCGCCTTCGCCAGGTTCTGCGGTGCGACGATCGCATAGCCGAGGAGGCTGCCGGCGGGGTCCTCGGCGTCGGCCTCGGCGAACGTGCCGACGCCGTACGACAGCCCCTCGTGCTCGCGCAGCCGCATCCACGCGCGCGAGCCCTGGTCGCCGCCGAGCACCTGCGACAGCATCAGCCACGCGGGGTAGTCCGGATCGCTGTCCTTCATCGCGACGTCCTCGGCGAGCGCGAGCGTCGTCATCTCCTTGTCCTTGATGTCGATCGACTTGTGCTGGCCGGGCGCGCCCCACGCCTTCTGCTCGAGGCGCGCGTACGGCTTCTTCGTCTGCCAACCCGCGAACCGCTTCTCGACCTGCGCGGAGATCGCCGCCGGATCGAAGTCGCCGATCACGACGAGCTCGCCGTGGCCCGCGCCGACGAACTCCTTGTAGAACTGCTTGATGTCGGCGAGCTTGACCTTCTTGAGCTCGTCGACGCGCTCCGACGGCGTCATCGGGTACCGCGGATCGCTCTTCGGCCACTTCGAGATCATCTGGACGAGCGTCGCGAACGCCGAGGCCATCGGGTCGTGGAGCTGCTGCTCGACCTCGGCGAGCTGCTCCTGGCGCACGATCTCGAGCTCCTTGTCCGGGAAGCTCGGCGTCGTCATCATCTCGGCCGCGAGATCGACCGCCGCCGGCAGCTTGTCGCGCAGGGTCTCGATGTGCAGCGTCAGCTCGTCGGCCTGGCTCTCGATCCAGATGTGCGCCTTGAGCTGGTCCTCGAGGTCCTGGATGTCCTGGTAGGACTTCTTCTGCGTGCCGCGCGCGAGCATCGCGCCGAGCAGCGAGCCGACGATCGACTTGCCCTGCAGCGCCTTCGCGTTGCCCCAGTGCAGCTTGAGGCTGAGCTCGACCTTGCCGCCGCGCGTCTTCTTCGCGAGCAGCGCGGCCTTGATGCCGCCCATGAGCTCCGTGCGCTTCGTGCGCGCCTCGATGTTGTCGAGCGTCGCGGCGAACACCTCGCCTTGCTCCTGGGCCGCGCCGCTCTTGACGTCCTTGACGAACGCGGCGACGTCGGCGGTCTCGGTCAGCGGCGCGCGGTCGGCGTCCTTCGTCGGCACGAACTTGCCCGCGGTGCGGTTCGCCGGCTTGAAGTAGGTCTTCGCGACGCGCGCGACGTCGGCGGCGGTGATCTGCTTGACCCGGTCGCGGTACGCGAACAGCGTGCGCCAGTCGCCGATCGCCGCGAACTCGGAGAGCGCGACCGCGATCAGCTGGCTGTTCGCCATCGCGAGATCGAGCTCCTTGAGCGTCGCCGTGCGCCAGCGCTCGACCTCCTTGTCGTCGATCTTCGAGGTGCCGAGGCCTTCGATCTCCTGGATCATGATCTGCTCGACCTTGTCGACGTTCTTCGC
>JBLMXA010000549.1:0-4274 GCA_050257515.1 Acidobacteriota bacterium
GCGCCGATCATCATGGCCGACGAGCCGACCGGCAACCTCGACACCAAGACCTCGTACGAGGTGATGGCGATCCTGCAGCGGCTCGTCGACGAGGGGGTCACCGTCGTGCTCGTCACCCACGAGCCCGACATCGCCGCGTACGCGCGGCGCGTCGTCGTGCTGCGCGACGGCCTGGTCGTCGACGACCACACGCAAGAGCCGCAGAGAGCGAGCAGCGCGGCATGAGCGTCTTCACCACGCTCAAGCTCGCGTTCCGCGCGCTGTGGCGCAACAAGGTGCGCTCGGTGCTGACGATGCTCGGCATCATCTTCGGCATCGGCACCGTGATCGCGATGATCGCGAGCGGCCAGGGCGCGCGCGAGGCGGTCAACGACATCTTCCGCGCGATGGGCACCAATCTCTTGATCATCACGAACGGCTCGCAGCAGCAGTTCGGCGCGGCAGGCGGCGCGGGCTCGCGGATGTCGCTGACGTGGGCGGATCTCCAGGCGCTCGAGAATCACGAGGTGCCGACGGTGCGGTGGGTCGCGCCGGTGCTGCAGAGCCGCGTGCAGCTCGCGGGCGAGGACACGAACTGGAACACGTCCGTGGTGGGCACGAAGCCGGCGTACTTCTCGATCAAGAGCTGGAACGTCAAGGCCGGCCAGCTGTTCGACGAGGACGCCGCGACCATCGGCACGAACGTCGCGGTGATCGGCCAGACCGTCGCGACGCAGCTGTACGGCGGCTCGAGCCCGCTCGGTCAGCCGATCCGCATCAACGGCCAGCCGTTCGAGGTGATCGGCCTGCTCGAGTCGCGCGGCCAGTCGGCGATGGGCCAGGACCAGGACGACGTCGTGATCATCCCGCTCAAGGCGTACCTGCAGAAGCTCGACAAGGGCATGGGCAAGTACATCTCGAAGGGCCAGATCTACATCTCGGTCGTCAGCGAGGACCAGATCGATCACGCGCAGGATCAGATCACGGCGCTGCTGCGCCAGCGCCACAACCTCGGCTCGTCCGACGACGACGACTTCCGCATCCGCAACCTCGCGCAGTTCGCGTTGTCGCAGCAGCAGTCGACCGAGCGCATCACGAAGCTGCTCGCGATCGTGGCGGCGATGTCGCTGATCGTCGGCGGCATCGGCGTCATGAACATCATGCTCGTCAGCGTGATCGAGCGAACGCGCGAGATCGGCATCCGCATGGCGGTCGGCGCGAAGCCGACCGACGTGATGACGCAGTTCCTCGTCGAGTCACTCGTGCTCGCGGCGATCGGCGGCGTGCTCGGCCTCGCGTTCGGCGCGCTGCTCGCGCACTACATGGCGAGCTACTACGGCTGGAAGTTCTTCTTCCCGGCGGCCACCGCCGGGATCGCGTTCATGGTCGCGGGCGGCGTCGGCGTGGTGTTCGGGCTGTACCCGGCGATCCGCGCGTCGCGCCTCGATCCGATCACGGCCCTGAGGTACGAGACATGAAGCGCCTTGCAGTTGTTGTCACGATGCTCGCCGCCGCCGTCGCGCAGGCGCAGCCGGCGCCGGCGCCGACGCCGCAGCCGACCCCTCCTCCCGATCAGCCGCCACCGCAGCCGCCGCAGGGCGAGACGCCGTCGTGGCTGCCCGGCGTGCAGGACGTCACCGCCTCCGAGATCGCGACGCCCGGCAAGCTGACGATCACGATGCCGCGCGCGGTCGAGATCGCGCTGCGCCAGCACCCGACGCTGCGGGTCGCGCGCGCGCAGGCCGACGCCGCGGCCGGCCACATCGAGCAGGCGCGCGTGCCGCTGCATCCGACGCTGACCCTCGCGGGCAGCGCGAACGCCGGCTCGCGGCAGACCAGCTTCAACTCCAACGGCGGATTTCTCACCGTGCAGGAGGGCTTCAACGCGGGCGCGAACGCGAGCTGGCGCATCACCGACTTCGGTCAGACCGCCGCGAACGTGCGCGCGGCCGAGGCGAACGCCGAGGCGCAGAACGCGAGCGTCGCGTCGGATGCACTCGACGTGCGGCAGAGCGTCGAGCTCGCGTATCTCGAGGCCGTCGCGCGCAACCGGCTCGTGATCGTGGCCCAGGCGACGGTCAAGAGCGAGGAAGGTCACCTCGACCAGGCCAAGCGCTTCGTCGCGGCCCAGGCCCACGATCCGATCGAGGTCGCGCAGGCCCAGGCGCGCGAGGCGAACGCGAAGAGTGCACTCGCCCAGGCGCAGAGCAACGAGGCGGTCGCGCTGTCGAACCTGCGCGCCGCGATCGGCTGGGTCGATCCGACGCGGCAGCCCGCGGTCGATCCGAACTGGCCGATCCCATCGGATCAGGAGCCGCCGGCGCTCGCCGCCCTCGTCGACACCGCGCGCCAGCGCCGTCCCGACATCGTCCAGCTCGACAAGCTGATCGTCGCGGCGCAGTTCACCGAGGATGCCGCGCACGCCGAGCGCCGGCCGGTGCTCTCGGCGTCGGCGCAGGCCCAGTACAACCCGAGCTCGTTCAACTGGTCGCCCGAGCCGACGTGGGCCGCCGGCCTGACGCTGTCGTGGCTCGCGTGGGATGGCGGCAAGAGCCGCGCCGACGTCCACGTCGCGCACGCGAACTACGTCGCGTCGGTCGCCCAGCGCGACGAGCTGCTCGTCACGCTGACGTCGCAGCTCGAGTCGTCGCGCGCGCAGATCGTCGCCGCGCGCGCGAACCTGCAGGCCTCGAACGAGGCCGTGCAGGCGGCCCAGGCCCAGCTCAAGCTCGCCGAGGCGCGCTACACGCAGGGCCTCGGCAGCCAGATCGAGCTCGCCGACGCGCAGACCGCGGTCACCACCGCGCAGGGCAACCTGGTGTCCGCGCAGTGGCAGCTCGCCGACGCCTGGGCCTCGCTGCAGCGCCAGCTCGGCGGCGTCTAGGTCACTTGCACGAATCCGGGATGGTCGCGGAGAAGATCGGCGGGTTCGTGCCCTCGCGGATCGTGAAGTCCCAGCCGGGATGGCCGCTCCAGTCCTTGTAGACGAGCGAGGCGACCGCGTCGCGCAGGTCGGGCTTCTTCGCGAGCGCGTCCTTCCAGATCGCGACGAGCGAGCAGCGCGGGCGCGGCACCGGCGTGTACTTGCACAGCATGTCGCTCGACGTGTCGTAGATCTCGGCCTCGCCGGGCGAGATCACGATGTAGAAGGCGCACTTCTGGTACTTCTGGCTCACGCCGCGCGGCAGCGACGGGTCGCGCTTGAGGTGCGAAGGCGAGATGAACCTCAGCGTCATGTCGCCGTGGTCGCTCGCGAAGCTCGGCAGCGTCAGGTCGGCGTGGCCGTCGGGGAACACGCCCGAGACGTCGATCCACGTCAGCTGCGCGTCGGGCACGTTCTTCTTCGCCTCGGCGAGCGCCCACGCGATCACCTGGTCGACGTGGACGCGCTTCGCGTCGAACCCGGGCACGGCGAGGTTGTGGCGCGCGAACCAGCCGTCGCCGGTCGGCGCCGGCGGTACCGGCGCGGCGACCTGCGGCTTGGGCTTGGCCGGCTCGCCCGTCGACAGCGCGTCGTTGACCTGCTCGCCGAGGTCCTCCGTCAGGTTCTGCGCGCGTGCGAGTATCTTGCCCGCGAGCTTCGCGCGCTCGGCCTTCGGGATCTTCGAGTAGCTGCCGTACTTCGCGAGCGCCTTGCGCAGCTCGGGCGGCAGCGTCTTCGGATCCGCCGATTCGAGGTAGCCCTCGACGATGTCGATGCCCTCCTGATCCGACGCGGAGAGATCGGGCACCTCCGGCACCGGCGCGGGCGGCGGCGGTGGCGTGGGTTGCGGCGCCGGCACGGGCGTCGGCGTCGGCGTCGGTCCGGGCGCGTTCCACGGATCCGATCCGGATCCCTGTTCGACGACCACGTTTCCCGAGCCCGAGCCCGAGCCGGATCCCGATCCCGATCCGCCGCCTCCCGCCTGCGTCACCGCGATCGCGACGCCGCCCCCGACCACCGCGAGCGCCCCGAGCGCGATCCACAGGCCTTTCTTGCTGCGCTGCTGTCGGATCGTCGGCGCCGATGCGTGCGCCTGCGGCTGCGGCTGCGAGCGCGCCCAGCTCGCCGGCGGGGTCGGCTGCCACGAGCTCGCGCGCGAGCCCGGCGCCGGCGTGATCGGCTGCCACTGCGCCGGCGGCAGCTGCGACGTCGCGTGGTGGAGCGCCGCGCTCATCGCGGCCGCCGACGCGAACCGCTGCTCCGGCGCCTTCGCCAGCGCCGTGTAGATCACGTGCTCGACGTCGACCGGCAGATCCGGCCTGAGCGCGCGCGGCGACGGCGGCGGCATCTCGATGTGCATGCGCAGCAGCTG
>JBLMXA010000550.1:0-2544 GCA_050257515.1 Acidobacteriota bacterium
GGATCACCTCGATGACGACCGGCACGCGGTACTCCTTCATCCGGATCTCCGCCTGCCGGATCGCCGGGTCCATCTCCTCCTGCCGGTGCTCGGATCGCCTTGCGGCCGAGCCCTTCGACGACCGGTACGTTGTCGACGCCGTAGCCGCCCCGTTCCGAGGGCGTTGACGTTGTCGAAGGCGAGTAGACCATGTCGGAGCCGCGCTGCGCCTGCCGGATCGAGCCGAGGCAGGCATTGTTGACGACGACGTGGATGTAGGGCAACTTTGAACCGAGCCGCGACAGCGAGCGCCTCGATGATGACGCACGCGCCGCCCACCTACAAGATCCCGGTCGCGAACGACGTGCCGCCGGCGTGGAACGTGAAGATCTTCGAGTCGGGCATCAACGCCGAGGACTCGATCCACTGCTCGAAGGCGGTCGGCGAGCCGCCGCTCCTGCTCGCGATCTCCGTGCACCATGCGATCAGTGACGCCGTCGCCGCGACCGCCGACTATCGCGCGAGCCCGCTGCTCGACACGCCGGCGGCCGAGGAGATCCTGCGTTCGATCGAGGAATTGCGTGGTCGCGTCGACGGGGCGGGGCGCGTCGCGGTCGAAGGGGCGGTCGCGTGACCGCCTGGGTCGATGCGCTCGTGCGGTGCCGCGCGCGCGGCGAGCGGGCCGTGCTCGTGAGCGTCGTCGCTGCGCGCGGCTCGGTGCCGCGCGGCCCGGGAACGCGGATGGTCGTCACCGCCGCGGCGATCGAGGGCACGATCGGCGGCGGCCACCTCGAGCATTCGGCGATCGGCGTCGCCCGCGACATGCTCGCCGCGAGCGGCGCGCCGGCCTTCGAGCAGCGGCGGTTTCCGCTCGACGCGAGCCTGGGCCAGCGCTGCGGAGGGCGCGTGACCCTCGTCTTCGAGCCGGTGGGCCGGGAGGCGGACTGGGTGGACACGCTCGCGGCGCTCCGCGGTCGCGGCACGGCGGCGGTCGTGGCCACGCCCACGGAGCGAGCCGCCGCGAGGCGGCTGATCGTCACGGCCGGCGATGTCGCAGGCTCGCTCGGCGACGCGGCGCTCGATGCGGCGGTGGCGGCCGTGGCCCGCGCGCAGCTCGCGAGCGGTGAAGGTCCCGAGCTCGCGCGCGTCGGCGCGGACGAGGTGCCGGTCTTCTTCGACCCGATCCGCGAGCCCGGATTCGCGGTCGTGCTGTTCGGCGCAGGCCACGTCGGGCGCGCGCTGGTCGAGCTCCTCGGCCGGCTGCCGTGCCGGGTGACGTGGGTCGACGAGCGCGAGGCGGAATTCCCGGCGGTGGTTCCACCCAACGCGGCGATCGTCGTCACCGACGCGCCCGACGCCGTAGTCGCGGCGGCGCCGGCCGGCGCGTACTTCCTCGTGATGACGCACAGCCACGCGCTCGACCAGGCGCTCGCCGAGGCGATACTCGCGCGCGCCGATTTCGCGTACTTCGGACTCATCGGCTCGGCGACCAAGCGTCGGCAGTTCGAGCGGCGGATGGCGGCGCGCGGCATCCCCGCCGAGCGCTTCGCCGGCATGACCTGTCCGATCGGCGTTCCAGGCATCAAGGGCAAGGAGCCCGCGACGATCGCGATCGCCGTGGCCGCACAGCTCTTGCAGGTGCGCGAGCGCGTCGTCGCGACGCAAGGCGACGCTGCGTGCGAGGCGCGCGCATGAGCGCCTTGCCGCCGCGCGAGGGCGCGACGCCGCGCCTCGCCCTCACCGGCATCACCAAGGTCTATCCGTCGGTCGTCGCGAACGAGAACGTCGACCTGACGGTCATGCCTGGCGAGATCCACGCGGTACTCGGCGAGAACGGCGCCGGCAAGAGCACGCTGATGAAGATCATCTACGGCGTCGTCAAGCCGGACGCCGGGGAGATGCGCTGGGAGGGGCAGCCGATCGTCGTCGCGAACCCGGCGCACGCGCGGGAGCTCGGCATCAACATGGTGTTCCAGCACTTCTCGCTGTTCGAGACGCTTTCCGTCGTCGAGAACGTCGCGCTCGCGCTGCCCGGGCGGACGGACCTGGCGGCGCTCTCGCGGCGGATCACGACGGTGTCGGAGCGCTACGGCCTGCCGGTCGACCCCCGCCGCATCGTGCACGCGCTGTCCGTCGGCGAGCGGCAGCGGGTCGAGATCATCCGCTGCCTCCTGCAGACGCCGCGGCTCCTGATCATGGACGAGCCGACCTCCGTGCTGACGCCGCAGGCGGTGCGCAAGCTCTTCGAGACGCTGCGGCAGATCGCGGCGGAGGGCTGCTCGATCCTCTACATCAGCCACAAGCTCGACGAGATCCAGGAGCTCTGCCACACGGCGACCGTGCTGCGCGGTGGCAAGGTGACCGGCCATTGCGTGCCCTCGCAGGAGTCGCCCAAGTCGATGGCACGGATGATGATCGGCAAGGACCTCCCGGTGTGCGAGCACGCGGCGGCGCAGGAGGGCGGCGAGGTGCGCCTCAGGATCGCGGGCCTCTCGCATGCCGCCGACGACCCGTTCGGCACCGACCTGCGCGACCTGCATCTCGAGGTCCGGTCGGGCGAGATCG
>JBLMXA010000551.1:0-8328 GCA_050257515.1 Acidobacteriota bacterium
ACGGCCGCGATGTGGAAGCTCGCCGGCGGGCGGGAGGTCGTCGCGGCGACGCGCGATGCGGCCGCACGGCTCGACGCGCCGGCGATCGCGGTGGTCGCCGATGCCGCGCCGCCCGTCGCCGATGCTCCCGCGCCCGCCGATGCCGCGCCGGCCGATGCCGCGCCGCCGCGCGATGCCGGGCGGGTCCGGCGCGCCGATGCCGCGCGTGCCATCGTCCCGCTCGCGATCGATGCCGCCATCGCGCTGCCGCCGCCCGCGGACGCCGCGCCCGTCGCGCCGCCGCCCGACGCGCGCGAGCGCGGCTCGCTCGTCGTCAAGAACGACACCTGGTGCGACGTGAAGATCGACGGCACGCGCCGCGGCCGCAACAACGAGGTGTTCGCGGTCGACGCCGGCCGCCACGTCGTCGTCTGCGAGCAGCCGGGCACCGCGAACACGTGGACGCGCGACGTCGTGGTCGTCGCGGGACAGCTGCTGCCGGTGACCGGCGCGATGCTCGGCACGTTCGCGGTCACGCTCGACGTCGACACGACGATCGACGGCGCGCCCTACAAGCGCGGCGCGGTGGTCCGCCTCAAAGCCGGGAGCCACGAGATCGGCCAGCACTGGGTGGATGTGCGAGGAGCCTGCACCGTGAAGGCCGACCTCGAGTGTTATCCGTGAGTTCGGCGCGGGCCGGCAAAACACGACATCGCTGTCGCGATCGCCGCCGCGCACGCACGTGATCCGGGGACTTGCGCGTGGCAGGGCCGTTGCAACACGCTGGAACCGCATGCGGTGCACGGCGCTCTTGCTGGTGGTGACGGGCTGCTTCTACGTGCAGCCGATCAACCAGCGTCCGTCCGCCGACATCATCCAGGGCACGAGCTCGAGCGTGTACCGCAACCAGCAGCACGTGAAGCTCGACTCGAGCGTCTACGATCCCGAAGGCCAGACGGTGAGCGTCCACTGGCGCGTGTACGCGTGCAGCGACGCGACCCAGGTCTCCGGCTGCGATGCCGATCCGTATTACGACACGCACAACCCGAGCACGGACTTCGACGTGGTGGCGAACCGCATCGACGGCACACCGACGCAGGCGCTCCGCGTGATCCTCGAGGCGATCGACGCGCGGGGCGCGGTCGCCAAGCCGAGTCAGGAGCTGCTGCTCCCGGTGGTCGATGCGCCGCCGACGGTGACGCTCGACACCAGCAGCCCCTACTTCATCCTCGACCACTACGTCGACGGCTATCCGATCGACGTCTACGCGAAGGCCGACGACGCCGACGACGGCGCGGCCGCGGTGCTGCCATCGATCCAGGACGTGACCGCGTGGAACGTCTACACGCCCGCCGGCGCGAGCTACACGCTCGGCGCGCCGACGACGACGCAGACCACGGTCCACCGCGTGCTGACGCCGCAGGGCGAGGGCAACTACGACATCCAGGTCACCGCGACCGATCCGGTCGGCTCGCCGACCACCGCGGTGAAGACGATCACGGTCGCGAAGGATCACCCGCCGTGCCTCGCGCAGTGGTCGCCGCTCGCCGGCGGCACGTTCCCGATGCAGGATCCGACGCTGTTCCAGATCCTCGTCGTCCAGGACGATCTCGATCCGTACCCGGCGGTCGCCGGCGATCCGGTGCGCGGCACGACGGCGTTCTCGTGGTCGCTGCTGCCGCCGGGCGCGACGCAGCGCCAGCCGCTCGCCGGCGTCGTCGGCAACAGCGTCGCGCTCGATCCGGCGAGCTACACGCCCGGCGACGTGCTCGAGCTGCGCGTCGAGATCCAGGATCGCCAGCACACGGCCGTCAACTGCCCCGACGGCGACGCGACCTGCTCGGTGATCTCCGACCCGAGCTGCATCCAGCGTCTGACGTGGCGCGTGGAGGTCCAGTGAAGCGCGCGCTCGCGCTGCTGGGGCTCGCCGCGTGCGGCGCGGGCAATGCCAGCGGCAACCCGAACTACGACGGCGGCACCGGCGCCGACGCGCCGGTCGGCTGCCAGGTGACGCTGTCGTTCACGCCGTCGCCGCCGCACTCCGGCGCCACGATCCGCGGCGTCGCGGGCGTGACGAACCCCGGCGGCGTATCGCAGTTTCAGTGGGACATCCGCTTCAACAACGCGCCGATCACGCCGACGCAGGCGGCGTCGAACTGGTCGCAGGTCGACTTCTTCGCCGCGAGCCCCGGCACGTACGCCATCAACGTGATGGTGACCGGCGGCAACTACTGCGAGCCGGCGCTGACGTACCTCGACGTGCTCGCGCCGGGCGCGAACGTCGTCGACTACCGGCTGCACGTCCAGCCGCCGCAAGCGCTCGCGCCGCCGCAGGACACGATCATCGAGATCGACGGCGGGGCCGATTCGTACCGGCCGGTCTCGCTCGATCCCGGCATCACGCCGAGCGTGCTGCTCACCGACGGCACGAACCCGGTGCCCGCGTACGCGCGCTTCCTGTCGGCGACGTCGCCGACGGCGTACGTCGAGCTGTACTCGAGCGACGGCGTGCTGCAGCCGCGCCTGCTCGGCCAGCCCTACAGCGTGCTCGTCGTGCCGGCGTCGCCGAACAGCGCGCCGGCGCTGCTGAGCTGGACGGCCGGCATGCCCCAGCTCGTCGTGCCGGCCGGCTCGCTCGTGACCGGCACGGTCAAGGACGCGAGCGGCGCGCTCCTCCCCGGCGCGACCGTCCAGCTGTCGTCCGGCGGCGTGCCGTCGACGATCGCGACGACCGCCGCCAACGGCAGCTACTCGCTGCGCGCGACGTTCCCGGTCGGCGCGATGGTCACCGTCGACGTCACGCCGCCCGCCGGGCGCGCGCTGCCGCGGCTGACCGCGACCGCCGCGTTCGATCTGTCGAAGTCGGTCGACGTGACCTACGCGCCGGCGCTCGCGACGACCTGCGATCTCGCGGGCACGCCCGTGCAGCGCGCGTCGGCGAACCAGCCCGGCGCGAAGGTCACGATCGTGGCGCCGATCGCGAGCGCGGGCGGCGTCACCGCCGGCGCGATCGTCGCGTCCGCGACCGGCGTGCTGCGCGTCGGCGCGACCGCCGACGGCACCGGCAAGCTGCCGGCGACGCTCGTGCCGCGCAGCTCCGGGCTGTCGGCGGTGGTCGAGCTGTCGGCGACCGATCGCGCGGTGTCCGCGGTCGACGCGTCGGCGTGCTCGGTCGCCTCGATCGACGCGCCCGCCGGAACGACCGCGGTCGGCGGCGTGCTCGACTCCACCGCCGCGGCGCTGCCAGGCGTGCGCGTGCAGGCTCAGCCGACGCGTGCGCTCGCGCTCGCCGGCATCCCGGCGACCGAGGCGTTCACCGACAGCACCGGCCACTTCTCGCTGCCGCTCGCCACGGGCGGCTACTACGACGTGCGGTTCGCCGATCCGCTCGGCCGCGCCGCCTCCGACGTCGTCCCCGACGTCGCCGCGGCCGCGATCCCGACCAGCCAGAACCTGCCCAAGGCGCTGCACCTGTCGGGTGCGGTGTCGGTCGTCGGCAGCTCCAATCCGGTCGGCGGCGCGGCGCTGCAGATCCTGTGCGCGACGTGCAGCGGGCTCGCCGCGTCGCAGCCGATCGCGGAGGCGGCGACCGACGACACGAGCCGGTTCGTGCTCGCGGTGCCCGACCCCGGGACCATGTAGGATGCCGGTCATGCGAGGGCTCGGCATCGGACTCGTGCTCGTACTCGTGCTCGTGCTCGCTCCTCACCGCGCGCACGCCGAGCCCAAGGACGCGGTCGCGCTGCTCCCGCTCGACGCCGACGCGCGCCTCGAGATCTACGGCCAGCCGGTCGCGAGCGAGATCGCCCGCGCGCTGGTCGCCGGCGGCATCGACGTCGTCGTGGTCGGCCCGAAGATGGCGGTGCCCGAGCGCGCGCGGCTCATCCTCGACGGCACGATCACCGCCGGCAAGGGCGAGGCGGTGTCGCTCGCGGTGCGCATCCGCGATCGCAAGACCGGCAGCGTGCTCGACAAGCTCGACGCGACCGCGCCGGCGCTCACGAGCATCGATCGCGCGGCCGCCGACCTGTCCGCGCGCGTGCTGCCCGCGGTGCAGGCGCGGCTCGCCGCGAAGGCCACGCCCGAGGCCGCGCCCCCGCCGCACACCGACGACGGCGGCAAGGTCGTGCTGCCGCCGCTGCCTCCCGAGCCGAGGATGATCGCGGCGATCGCGCCGGCGCCGGCGAGCGAGCCGGCCTCGCCGCTGCTCGCGCTGCACGACGGCTTCGCGCCGGCACTCGCGGCCTGGGCCGATCACCACCACCGCCGGATCGAGACGAACGTCGCGATCGCCGACCTGTCGAACCAGGCCGCGGCGAAGACGGCGACCACGCGCGGCGCGGACCTCGCGATCGCGGTCGAGCCGCTCGCGTACGACGTGACGCCGGGACCGGTGCCGCTGGCGCGCGCGCGCGTGCGCGTGCGGATCGCCGACCGCACGCACGTGCTGTGGGAGCGCGTCGTCGTCACCGACACCGTCGTCGGCGACAGGAACCTCGGGGGCGAGCAGCTCGCGGTGCGGGTCGCGCGCGAGGTGCTGAGGATCCTCGAGCCTCACCTCAAGCGCGCGGTAGCCACCTGGAGATGAGGGTCGCAGTCGTGCTCGTGCTCGTGCTCGTGCTCGCTCCCGTGCGGGCGAGCGCCCAGCCGCTCGATCCCTACGCGCCCGTCGATCCGACGACCGCGCTCCACGACGCCAACGCCGCCGCGACCGCAGGCGACTGGGCGCGCGTCGCCACGCTCGTCGATCCGCTGCTCGCGACGCAGCTCGCGCGCGCCGATCTCGCCGAGGCCCACCGGCTGGCCGGCCTCGCCGCGTACTTCGCGAACCGCCGCGCCGAGGCCGAGGCGCACTTCGTCGCGTACCTCAAGCTCGACCTCGACGGCCACCTCGATCCGGCGCTCGTCCCGCCCGAGGCGGTGACGTTCTTCGACGACGTCAAGGCGCGCCACGCCGCCGAGCTGCGCGCGCTGCGCCCGCGCCCGAAGCGCTACTTCGTCCTCAACTTCGTGCCGATGGCGGCGCAGTTCCAGAACGGCGAGCGCGCCAAGGGCATCGTGCTCGGCAGCATGATCGGCGCGCTCGCGATCACGAACATCACGAGCTACCTCGTGCTGCGCTCGTGGTGCTCCTCGAGCGATCTCACGTGCGACACGCCGGCGAACCACGTCCACGCGGCGATGAGCCTGCGCGCCGCGAACATCATGTCGGGTGTCGGGCTCATCGCGACCTACCTGTACGGGGTGTACGATGGTGTCGTGGGCTATCGTCGACGAACGCACGAGCAGCTGATCGCACCGTACGCAACTGCCTCGAACGACGGCATCGGCGTCGGAATCATCGGCGCGTTCTGATCGAATCGGGGGCTGCAGCCCCTGGCCCGGCCACCACTGGACGAACGGCTAGAGATCCGACTGTCGTCGGCTGACCAATGTCTATGAGCCGCTTCGTCATTGAGATCCGTTGTTGGCACCGGTACGATTTCTCGCAGTGAGGCAGCCGGTTCCGTTCGGCAAATATTTGCTGCTCGACCGCATCAGCGTCGGCGGCATGGCCGAGGTGTTCAAGGCCAAGAGCTACGGCGTCGAGGGCTTCGAGAAGATCATCGCGATCAAGCGGATCCTGCCGACGATGGGCGAGGACCGCGACTTCATCAAGATGTTCATCGATGAAGCGAAGATCGCCGGGCAGCTCGCGCACGCGAACATCTGCCAGATCTTCGAGCTCGGCCGTATCGAGGGCTCGCACTTCATCGCGATGGAGTACATCTGGGGCAAGGATCTGCTCCAGATCCAGAACCGGGTGCGCAAGCTCAAGCAGCGCATCCCGGTGCCGATGGCGTGCTTCGCGATCTCGAAGGTCCTCGAGGGCCTCGACTACGCGCACCGCAAGCGCGATCCACTCGGCCGTCCGCTCGAGATCGTTCACCGCGACTGCTCGCCGCAGAACGTGCTCGTGTCGTACGAGGGCGAGGTCAAGGTCATCGACTTCGGCATCGCGAAGGCGACGAGCCGTAACTCGCGCACGATGGCCGGCGTGCTCAAGGGCAAGTTCGGGTACATGTCGCCCGAGCAGGTGCGCGGGCTGCCGCTCGATCGCCGCAGCGACATCTTCGCGCTCGGCACGATGCTCTACGAGTGCCTCACCGGCGAGCGCCTGTTCCAGGGCGAGACCGACTTCTCGACGCTCGAGAAGGTCCGCAACGTCGACGTGCAGCCGCCGCGCGCGGTGAACCCGGACATCCCCGAGGCCGTCGAGAGGGTGATCCTGAAGGCGCTCGCGAAGGACGTCGACGATCGCTACCAGTGGTGTAGCGAGATGCTCGCCGATCTCCAGCAGTACCTGATGAGCCAGGACGTCGTGTTCACGGCGAAGTCGCTGTCGAGCTGGCTCAAGGAGACGTTCGCGCAGGAGATCGAGCGCGAGCGCCAGCAGCTCGAGGCCTACAAGCGCGTCGGCCGCGACGGCCTGATCGCCGGCGTGCCGGCGGCCGAGGCGAAGCTCGACGTCAACGAGCACCTCGGCGAGGCGGGCAAGCCCGAGGGCGACGCGACGACGCTCGGCGGCCCGAACTTCGACGATATCGAGGCCGCCGCGGGCGCGCAGCCCGACGTCACCGGTGCCGCACCGCCGATCGTCCAGAAGGCGGCGGCCAAGCCGGCCGACGTCGAGGCCGGCTGGGACGATCCGACGACCACGAACGACGACGAGGACGACGACGACGGCGATTTCGGCGAGGAAGCGCCGACCGAGATCTTCGGTGACGAGGGTCAGCCGGTCGCCGCCGCGGGCGCCCAGGGCCGTGCCGCGAGCCAGCCGAACAAGCCGCCGCCCAAGCCGATCGGCCGCTCGACGACGCAGCGTCCCGCCGAGGTGCCGGTGCCGATGGCCGCGAGCCCGAGCGGCGCGGCGATGCGCGCGCCCGCCGGCCAGATGGCGTCGATGCAGCCCGATCCGATGGGCAAGACCGTGCCGAACCCGGGGTTCGTGCCGCCGCCGGCGGCCTACCCGCCGGGCTCTCCGTACGGCACGCCGCCCGGACCACAGGCCGCGATGCAGGGACCGGGGTCGGGAGCGATGGCAGCGCAGATGCCGGTGCAGATGCCGATCGGCACGCCCGGCTCGATGCCGGTGGATCCGTCGCTCGGGCAGGGCGCTGGCCTGGCGCAGCCCGGCGCGGGCCCGAGCAAGACCGTGCTCGGCGTCGCCGCCCCGCAGGGCCTCGGCAACTACGGCGGCGGCTACCGGCCGACGCCGCCGGGCATGAATCCCGTCGGTCAGCCGATGGCCGGCTACCCGCAGGCGAGCGGCGGCTATCCGCAGAACCAGGGCTATCCCTCGCCGTACGGGCAGCCGTATCCGAGCTCGGGCCCGCTGACGTCGCCGCCGGTCGAGCCGCTCGCCCCCGTCGTCGAGGGCAAGAAGTCCACGCTCGTGCGCGACATCGGCATCGGCGTCGCGATCGCGGCGCTCGTGCTCGTCGGCTTCCTCGGCGTGAAGATGTTCGTGCTCGACAAGAAGGATGACGGCGGGAGCCAGCAGCCCGGCTCGACGATCGCGACGATCAAGATCTCGCTCACCGCCGGCGTCACCGCCGAGCTGTGGGTCGACGACAAGAAGATCGCGTCGGTGAGCGACGGCCAGTCGGTGCCGCTGACGCCCGGCCTGCGCCGCGTGAAGCTGATCGGCCCGAACAACGCCCGCTGCGAGGAGCCGGTCAAGCTCGAGCCCGGTCAGACGACGACGCTCGAGTGTCAGATGGCCGTGGGCGCGGGCAGCGCGGGCAGCGCCGGCGCCGAGGCGACCGCACCGGAGACCGGCAGCGCCAGCAGCGCGGTCGTGGCGACCGGCTCGAACGCGGTCGCGCAGCAGGACGCGACGAAGCCCGCGGACACCAAGCCCGCGGACACCAAGCCGACCGAGGACACCAAGCCGAGCGACAAGAAGCCGACCGGCAACCACGTCGGCGAGACGAAGACGACGAAGAACGAGACCAAGACGACGCACCTGAAGACGCCGGTCGAGCCCAGGCCGCCCGAGCCGAAGCCCGACACGAAGCCGGCGATGGCCGACGATCCGACGAAGGGCTACGTGCAGCTGGCGAGCAAGCCGAGCGCGAAGATCTTCATCGACGGTGCCGACACCGGCAAGGCGACGCCGGTGAGGCTGCCGGTGTCCCCGGGCAAGCACAAGGTCTCGTTCGTCGTCGGCGACGATCGGTACACGTACCCGGTGACCGTGAAGGCCGGGGAGACGGTGCCGATGCAGAAAGACCTTCAATAGGGAATAGGCAACCGAGAACCGAGACGTGAGAACGGCCCGTTCTCACCTCTCGGTTCTCGGTTGTC
>JBLMXA010000552.1:0-10812 GCA_050257515.1 Acidobacteriota bacterium
GCAGCGGCGCTTGCTGCGCCTGCAACGGCGGCGGAGGCACCTGCGCGTTCGTCGAATCGCGATGACACGAGGCCGCCACGATGACCGCGGCGAGCAGACACACCTTCACCATACCCACGCGTCGTGCAAGCGCGGGACCTGGGTCATCCGCCTGGTGGTACGTGGCTTGTAACGAGGTCGTGACGATGTCCACGAACGGCCACGGCTCGCGGCTGCGCATCGCCAAGTCGCGCCGTTGCACGAGAGCGTGCCGCCTCGCCGCTACGGCGGCACCGAGCGGATCGTGTCGTATCTGACCGAGGAGCTCGTAGCGATCGGCCACGACGTGACGCTGTTCGCAAGCGCGGACTCGCACACGACCGCGCGCCTGGTGCCCTGCTGTGCGCGCGCCCTGAGGCCCGCCGGCTGCCGCGACCCCATGGCCGAGCACGTCGTGATGATCGACGAGGTCGCGCGGCGCGCGCGGGAGTTCGACTGCCCGCAGCGCGAAGCTCGCGGCCCGCGCGGATCATCGACACGAGCTCCAGAGCCAGCCGGCGAGCTCGGCCACCGCGACGGCGACGAGCACGGCGACGCCGAAGAACCCGATCCGCTCGTGCGCCGCCGGATCGGCGTGATCGGTGGCGCGCACGATCCGCCACGCGCCGACCGGCGCGAGGCAGCCCGCGGCGAGCGCGACGCGCACCGGCAGCCCGAGCGCGACGGCGAGCGGCAACCACAGAAACGCCGCCGCGACCGCCGCCGCGTACACGCGGGCCGCACCGCGTGCGCCGAGCCGGACGACGAGCGTGCGCTTGCCGGCCGCGGCATCACCGGCGGCATCGGCAAACTCGATCGCGACGAGCATCGCGAGCTGCAGCAGCGCAGGCGGCACCACCGACAGCGCGAGCCAGCGCGCGCCGGCGAGGTCGGGAGCCTGCAGCGCGAACGCGAGCCACGGCACGAGCACGCACACGACGACCGCGGTGGTCAGCTCGCCGAGCCCGCGCGCGCACAGCCGCAGCGGCGGCGCGCTGTACTCCCACGCGAGCACGACGATCGCGGCGAGCGTGATCTGCGCGCGGGCATCGCCGATCACCACCGCGAGCGCGGCGCCGATCGCCGCCAGCACGAGCGCCGCGATCAGCGCGACGCGCGCGGGCAGCTCGCCGGCGACCAGCACGCGGCTGCCGCCCGACCACCGCGTCGGCGTCGCGTTCGCGCGATCGGCGTCGAGGTCGAAGTACTCGTTGCCGTAGTGGGTCATCAGCTGCAGCGCGGTCACCGCGGCTTGCCCGAGCAGGTAGCGCCGCACGTCGATCGCGTGCCCCGCGGCCGCGGCGATCGCGGCGCCGAGCGCGTACAGCACGAAGCCGCCGCCGAGGAACAGCGGTCGCCCCAGCCGGATGAAGGCGACGACTGCTCGCACCTCGCGACTATCGCGCGCAGGGCACGACCGGTCCACCGCTCGCGCCCGCGCGCGCGCCGGGAGGGCGGTCCGGGAGCGCGAGTCGCGATCGTGGCAGGTGCGCACGCCGCGCGTGCTCGCCACGCACCCGCGGCGGCCGCCGTGCGCAAGCGCGCGTGTGGGCGGGAGCGCCGCGAGGCGCGAAACGTGCACAGCCAGCGCGCTCCATGCCGTCGCCCGAGCTCGTGCTTGCCCGCTTCGCCATCACGCGTCCGCGCCACGAGCTCGATCAGGAGCGGGCGCTCGCGTGGATCGCGGCGACGCACGCCGACGCCGAGGCGGCACGCGCGGGGCTCGATCGCGACGCCCGCGACGCGTTCGAGGCTCGGCTCGCGCGCGTGATCCGCCGCGTCGCCTGCGGTGCCGACCGTATCGCGCGACGCGGCCACGCTCACCCGCTCGGCACGGCCGGCGATCGCGTCGTGCTCTACGACGCGGCGATGACCGACATGCTCGCGCGCGCGTACGCCGGCGAAGCCGAGCCGCCCGACGACCTGATCCACGTGACGTGCACCGGCTACTCGTCGCCGAGCACGGCGCAGGTGCTGGTCGCGGAGCGCAGATGGCGAACGCGCGTCACCCACGCGTACCAGATGGGGTGCTACGCCGCGATCCCGGCGCTGCGCATCGCGGCCGGATTCGCCGGCATCGGCGCGCGCCGTGTCGACGTCTTCCACGGCGAGCTGTGCTCGCTCCACTTCGATCCGGCCGACCACGCGATCGAGCAGCTCGTCGTGCAGAGCCTGTTCGGCGACGGCGGTATCCGCTACGAGCTGCACGCCGACGACGTGGCGCCCGCACTGCGCGTGCACGCGCTGCACGAGCAGCTGGTGCCCGGGACCGCCGCCGCGATGTCGTGGCGCGACATGAAGATGAGGCTCGCGCGCGACGTCCCCGAGCGCATCGCCGGCGTCGTGCGCGGGTTCGTGCAGGAGCTGTACGCGCGCGCCGGCATGGGGCTCGGCGCGCTGCCCGCGAGCGTGTTCGCGATCCACCCGGGCGGCCCGAAGATCATCGATCGCGTGCGCGCGACGCTCGAGCTCACCGACGCCCAGGTCGCGGCGAGCCGCGCGGTGCTCCGCGATCACGGCAACATGTCGTCGGCGACGCTGCCGCACATCTGGCAGCGCGTGCTCGCCGATCCGCGCGTCGTGCCCGGCACGCTCGTCGCGTCGCTCGCGTTCGGCCCCGGCCTGACGATCTGCGGCGCGCTCCTCGAGAAGCGCTGATGCTGTACGTGCCGCTCGTGCTGCAGGCGCTCGCGATGGTCGTCGACGAGGGCGTGTTCCACCGCCGGCGCGGTCTGCCGCGGTGGGAGCGCATCGGTCATCCGCTCGACACGCTGACGATCGCGCTGTGCCTCGGGTTCCTCGTCGCGGTGCCACCCGCCGCACCGCACGCGCTCGGCATCTACGTCGCGCTCGCCGCGTTCTCGACGCTGTTCGTGACGAAGGACGAACCGGTGCACGCGCGCGCCTGCACCGGCGGCGAGCTGTGGCTGCACGCGCTGTTGTTCGTGCTGCACCCGATCGTGCTCGGCGTGCTCGCGCTGATGTGGTGGCAGGGCGATCATCGCGCGCTGCTCGCCGGCCAGCTCGCGATCGTCGGCGCGTTCGGCGCCTACCAGGCGATCTACTGGAACGTCGTTCGCCGGCCCCGAGCGATCGACAATGCCTGGTACGCACCGCTCGGCGCGCGCTGGTACGAGGCGGACGACACGCCGATCGCGCTGCTGCGCGCGGAGGGGCGCCATCGCAACCCGTGGATCGCGTCGATCCTCGGCCGCGCGCCGGCGCGCGTCGTCGATCTCGGCTGCGGCGGCGGCCTGCTCGCGAACGAGCTCGCCGCGCGCGGCCACCGCGTGATCGGCATCGACCCGCTCGCCGACAACCTCGCCGTCGCTCGCGCCTACGACGCCACGCGGGCGGCGAGCTACGTCCGCGGCGATGCGCGTGCGCTACCGCTCGCCGATGCCAGCGTCGACGCGGTGTTCGCGATGGACCTGCTCGAGCACGTCGAGGATCCCGCGCGCGTCGTCGCCGAGGCGGCGCGCGTGCTCGCACCCGGCGGCAAGTTCTTCTTCCACACGTTCAACCGCACGTGGCTCGCGAAGCTGATCGTGATCGACGGCGTCGCGCTGTTCGTGCGCGATGCGCCGCGCGATCTTCACGTGCTGCACATGTTCGTGCGGCCCGACGAGCTCGCCGCGATGTGCGCCGCGCACGGCCTCGCGGTCGCCGAGCTGCACGGCTCGCGGCCGCGGTTCACGTGGCCGCTGTGGCGGATGCTCGTGACGGGCCGCGTGGGCGACGACTTCGCGTTCACGTTCACGCGGTCCCTGAAGCTCGGCTACACCGGCTACGCGATCAAGACTTCGGCTGCTGGCCCTTGACCTCGAGCTTGCGACTCTGCGCCTGCTCCTTCTTCGGGATCGCGATCGTCAGCACGCCACTATCGAGCGATGCGGTCGCGTGCTCCACGTCGGCCTGCTCCTGCGGCAGCGTGAACGAGCGCGTGAACGAGCCGTAGGAGCGTTCGCACGCGTAGTACGTGTCGGACTTGTCCTCGTGCTCGCTCTCGCGCTTGCCGCTGACCGTGAGCCGGTTGCCCGTGATCTTGACGTCGAGATCCCGCTCCTTCACCCCCGGCATGTCGGCCTTGATCACGAAGCGATCCTTGTGATCGGCCACCTCGAAGCTCGGCTCGAACATGTCGTTCTGGCCGCGTCCCAACATGTGCTGGATCTGCGAGAACGGGTCCCAGTGCATGAGGTCGCGGAACACGCGCCACGGATCGTAGTTGTGCTCGCGCGCGGGCTCGATCGCCTGCGAGCGTGCCTGCTGTTTGTCTTCGTCGCCGTTCGTACGGCGGATGAGATTCGCCATCGTCTCCTCCTTTCGTGCCCTCCAGCAAGGAGCAAGCGACATACCAGTCGCGCTACGATGCATGCGTGATCCGCGGATCGGTGGTCCTCGTGATCGCGTGCGCGAGCGCGATCGCGCACGCGGACGAGGCACCACGGCCCATCGTCGGCTTTCGCGCGCTCGGCGACACGAAGGTCACCGACGGCACTCTGCCCTATCTCGCGCACGTGCGCGCCGGCGATCTGGTGACGAGCGCCGACCTCCCGAGGCTGCAGGCGGCGCTGCTGTCGAGCGAGCTGTTCGAGACCGCCCTGGTCCGCCTCGAGGATGCGCCGGGCGGCGTGATCGTCGTCGCCACGCTCGAGGACAAGCTGTCGTGGTTCGCGGCGCCGACCGTCTACCTGCTGCCGACGAACAAGGCTTTCGGTGTCGGCTACGTCGAGAACGACCTCGGCGGCCGCGACCAGAAGCTCCTGCTCTACGGGCAGCTCGGCACGCAGACGTCGCTGTTCTTCGGCACGTTCCTCGACCCTTCGTTTCACGGCACCAAGCTCACGTACCGGCTCGACGTCTACCTCGAGCGCCGTCAGATCGACGAGTACGCGAACCCGCCGAACGATCCGACGTCGCAGGACGTCGCGCGCTCGACCCAGCAGACGTTCCTCGACGGCGGTGTGCTCGTCGGCTGGAACTTCTACTGGTGGCTCGTCGGCGACGTGCGGTTCCGCACCGCGTACGTCTACTTCCGTAACCCGGTGAACCCGTCGTCCGGCAACCTCGCCGAGCCCGTGCCCGAGAAGGACGGCTGGGACACCACCGCGCAGTTCCGCCTCACGCTCGATCATCGCATCCGCTACTTCGGGCTGACGTGGGGGCCGTTCGTGCAGCTCCTCGTCGAGCCGAGCGTGCCCGGGCTCGACAGCTACGGGTATGCGTACACCCAGCTGCGCGCCTACTACAGCTGGCGGCTGTTCTGCGAGCACGAGCTCGAGCTGCGCACGATCCAGGCGGTCGGCTATCACATGCCCGCCCACGAGGAGCTCGCACTCGGCGGAGTCGGCGATCTTCGCGGCTATCCGACCGACCAGTTCCGCGGCGACGTCAACTCGATCTACCGTGCGGAGTACTCGGTGCCGGTCGCGAAGTGGCGGATCTTCGCGTTTCGCGCGCTTGGCTTCTACGACGGCGGTTACTCGGGGTTTCACTTTCGCCGACCCGAGGATCGCAATTACCTCGCGACGCAGCTCGGCCCCGGCGTGTGGCGCGATGACGTCGGTGTCGGGATCCGGCTGTACGTGAAGGCCGTGGTGCTGCCGCTGCTCGGCTTCGACGTCGGCTACGGCATCGAGGCGCGGAGCCCCGAGCTCTACTTCGAGCTCGGACTCACCGATTTCTGAGCGCCGGGCATGCGCGATGCAGGGCTCCACGCTGTCAATGGAAGGAGCGTCCTATGGCCTACGTCAGAACCCCAACGAATCCCCCCGATACCCCCACTCACGAGACCATCTATCCGTCGCAGGGCGAGACGACGGAGCGCCGCGTCCCCGTCGAGACGACGCCTGACAAGACGACGGCGGCGGTGTTCACGGGCGGCGCGTCGCTCGAGGTGATCGGCGGCGCCGCGGCGGTCGTGCTCGCGATCATCGGCCTCGCGGGCGCCTATCCGGTGTGGATGCTGTCGATCGCGACGATCTGCGCCGGCGGCGCACTGCTCGCCGAGGGCGGCAGCATCGCCGCTCGCTGGAACGACGTGATGCGCCAGCTGGGCGGTGACACCTCCGAGCGCGCGGAGGTCGTCGGCGGCATCGGCACCGAGGTCATCGGCGGCGCGGCGGGCATCGTGCTCGGCATCCTCGCGCTCGTCGGCGTGATGCCGTTCGTGCTGCTGTCGGTCGCCGCGATCGTGTTCGGCGGGTCGCTACTGCTCGGCGGCGCGGCCCAGCCCGAGCTCGATGCGCTGGTCCCCGAGCGCGATGCGCGGCTGCGCCGCATCACGCGTGGTGCGATCCAGGCCTCGGGCGGCGTGATGGTGATGGTCGGCATCGCGGCCGCGGTGCTCGGCATCCTCGCGCTGCTCAGCGTCGGCCCGATCGTCACGCTCAGCCTGATCGCCCTGCTGTGCGTCGGCGGTGCGCTGCTCGTCGGGGGCGGTGCGCTGACCGCGCGGTTCGCGCGGCGGTTCACCTGAACATCGGCTAGCATGCCGCCTCGTGCATGACGTCGACGTCGCGATCGTCGGAGGCGGGCCCGCCGGGCTGTCGACGGCGCTGCACCTGCAGGCCGCCGCGCCTGGCGTGAAGCTCGTCGTGCTCGAGGCCGAGACGTATCCGCGCGAGAAGATCTGCGCCGGCGGGATCGGCGGGCGCGGCCTGCGCATCCTCGAGCGGCTCGGCCTGGACGTCGGCTGCCCGATCGTGCCGCTCGACGTGCTCGCCGTGAAGGTCGGCAGCCACACGCTCGTCACGCGCGAGCCCGGGCTCGGCGGCGTGGTGCGCCGCATCGAGTTCGATCACGCGCTCGCCACGCAGGCGATCGCGCGCGCCATCGACGTGCGCGACGGCTGCGAGGTCACGTCGATCGCGGTCGACGCTGATGCGGTGCGGCTGACCACCGCGCAACGCGAGTACCGCGCCCGCGTGGTCGTCGGCGCGGACGGCGTCGGCGGGATCGTGCGCCGCGCCACCGGGTTTCCACGCGGAGAGCTGCGCGCGCAGGTCGTCGAGCTCGACACCGAGGCCGCCCCCGACGACCAGCCGCGCGACACGATCACGTTCGACTTCACCGCGCGCGACCTGCGCGGCTACACGTGGGACTTCCCGACGCTCGTCGCCGGCGCGCCGCTCGTGTGCCGCGGCGCGTACGTGCTCCACGCGGGCGCGCACGAGTCACCGCGCACCCGCATCGCGCGCTACCTCGCCGACCGCGGGCTCGACCTCCGTCGGTACCGGCTCAAGCAGTTTGCCGAGCGCGGCTTCGAGCCGGGGGCGCCGATCGCGCGCCCCCGCGTGCTGCTCGTCGGCGAGGCCGCCGGCATCGACATCGCGACCGGCGAGGGCATCGCGCAGTCACTCGAGTACGGCTCGCTCGCCGGCCCGTACCTCGCACGCGCGCTCGCCGCCGATGACGTCGGCTTCGCCGACTGGCAGCGCACCGTCGCGCGCCGCCACCTGGGCAAGCAGCTGCGCGTGCGCCACGCCTGCTACCGCCTGTTCTACGGCCAGCGCCGCGACACCGTCGAGCGCATCCTGCCGAGGATCAGCGCGCTGGTCCGGATCGGCGTGCGCGACTTCGCGGGCAAGCCGATGTCCAAGCTCCAGCTGCTTCACGGCGCCGGCCAGGCGCTCGCCGCGTACGTGAAGGAGAACGCGCGCGACTGATCGGAGGGATTCGCCGCCAAGGCGCCATGCACGCCAAGACCGACGCCAAGCACTGCTTGGATGCGGCAACGAGGCGATCGCGCCCCGCAGCCGCTTCGCTCGCGCGAGCCCCCCGGTTAGCGGCGGCGGCGCGCGACGATGAAGCCGAGCGCGAAGATCATCGCGAAGCCCGCGCCCGAGCCGCCCGCGGCGCAGCCGCCGGTGACCTGGTTGTCCTGGACGCCGCCGGCGCCGTTGCCGCCGCCGGTGCCGCCGCCGGTGCCGTTGCCGCCGCCACCGCCGCCGACCTCACCCGAGCCGGAGCCCGAGCCCGAGCCCGAGCCCGAGCCCGAGCCCGAGCCGCCCGCCGCGGCCGTCAGCATCTGCGCGTTCGGCGTGCCGTAGCCGGTCGGGCCGTCCCAGCCGGTGCCCGCGTTGCAGAGGATGTTGCCGCAGCTGCCGTTGCTGCCGCTCGTCACGTCCCACAGCTTCGAGGCGTTCGCCTTGACGAACGCGCCGAGGCCGGCCGGGTTGCCGTTACCGGTCGCGGCGAAGATCGAAGCGACGAGCGGGCTCGACGCGCTGGTGCCGCCGACGACCTGCCACGTGCCCTTGTTGTAGACCGCGACGCCGGTCTGCGGATCGCCGACCGCGGCGATGTCCGTCGTCGCCTTGTACGTGCACATCGTGCCGCTCTGGTACGACGGCTTGGGGATCGAGAGGCTGCACGCGCTGCCGCCGCTCGTCCACGCGGTCTCGGTCCAGCCGCGCGCGTTCGCCGCCTTCGCGAGGTTCGTGCCGCCGACCGCGATCACGTACGCCGACGTCGCCGGATAGTCCGGGCCCTGACCGGCGTCGTTGTAGCCGCTGTCGCCGGCCGACACGAACACCGCGATGCCGGCGTGGTTGAAGTACGTCTCGTACGTGGTCGACGGCGAGCCCGCCTGCTCGGGACCGCCCCAGCTGTTGCTGACGACGGTCGCGCCGATGGTCGCGGGGACGTTGTTCGCGATGAACAGGCCGTCGCTCTGATCGTCCGCCGCCTGGACCACGACGATCTTGCACTTCGGGCACGCGGCGCTCGCCATGTCGACGTCGAGCGCGGTCTCGACCGTCCAGTCGTCGTTCGCGGGCGGGTCGGGCGGCAGCGGCGTGGCCTGGCCGGTCTGGTTGAGGATCTTGAGGCAGCCGTTCGCGGTCGTGCACGGCGGCAGGCCGTACGTCGAGCGATACGTCGCGAGATCGCTCTCGAGCGTCGTGTAGCCGTACGCATCGACGATCGCGACCGTCGGCACCGTCGCCGGGATCGAATTCGGATCGATCTGGTACGCCGACTGGATGTCCGCCGGGCCCCAGCCCTGCGGCGTCGCGTACGCCTTCACGCGCCCCGCCTCGGTGACATGCGCGTGCGCGTGGCAGCGCAGCCATGCACCGCTGCAGATCGAACCGGTCTGCACGTCACCCGGCTTCACCTCGTCGAGCGCCGTATACGCGGGCTCCAGGTTGGCGCGAGTCCCGACCGGCTCGGCCGAAGCTGAGGAGACGAGCCCCAGCGAGAGCCCCATGGCGAGCTGTGTCACGCGGTGGAAGTTGGCGAACTCGCGGGTGAAACGGCTGTGGGTGCGCATGTGACTTCTGCGTTACTCAGGATGCGTGCCAGCCCGACATTTGTGCATCCCGGGACAGATCGTGCAAAGGCGTGCGCGAACACCCGTGTGCACCAGGGGCTACCATCCGCGCCGTGCCAGAGCGAGCCGCCAAGCAGGTGATCGTGATGCGAAAGGACCTCGGGATGCGCAAGGGCAAGATGATCGCCCAGGGCGCGCACGCGTCGCTCGCGGTCCTGCTCGCGCGCGGCGACCGGCGCGACGACAAGCTCGAGATCGCGCTCACGCCGGCGATCGCGGCGTGGCTCGGCGGTCGCTTCACGAAGGTGTGCGTCGGCGTCGAGTCGGAGGCCGCGCTCGACGAGGTCGTCGCGCGCGCGCACGCCGCGAACGTGCCGTGCGCCGTCATCACCGACTCCGGCAAGACCGAGTTCCACGGCGTGCCGACCAAGACGTGCTGCGCGGTCGGCCCGGCGTGGGAGGACGAGGTCGACGCGGTCACCGGCACGCTGACGCTGCTCTGAGGATTCGCCGCCAAGACGCCATGCACGCCAAGACAGACGCCAAGAAGAGCTTCTTTGAAGATCACCTTGGCGTCTGTCTTGGCGCCTTCGCGTCTTGGCGGCTAATGCTTCTGCGTTGCGAGCCAGCTCGCGGCCGCGGTGCGCACGTCGGCCGCCGGGGCGCCGACGTCGATCGCGACCGGATCGCCCGTGATCGTCTGCAGCGCGCGCTGCGCGAAGTAGCGGACGAGCGGGTACTCGTGCGCGAGCATCGGCACGATCAGCGGCACGGCGCTGCGATCCTTGGCCTCGCCGAGCGTCACGATCGCGACCGCCTGCTCGTGCGGCTTGCCGCGCTCGAGCGTCGCGCGGATCGCGTTGACCGACAGGTCGTCGCCGTAGAGCGCGCGCAGCTGGCCGCGATCGTAGGACTTGCCCCACCACGCCTCCATCTGCGCCACGAGCGGCTCGATGCCCTTGTCGGCGTGGCACAGCGCGCACTCGAGCGGTCGGTCGCCGAGCACGCGTGCCGGATCCGTCGGCGACCCGATGCGGTGGTAGCGGTTCAGCACGTAGTCGAGGCCCATGTTCTTTTTTGCCATGTGGCACGCGATGCAGCCCACGCTCGCGTGGTGCGAGTGGTCCTGCCCGTGCCCGGGATGGCACGTCTGGCAGATGTGATCGCCGTCGTGCGTCGCGAGCGCGCGCAGCTTGGCGGGCGGATCCTCGAGGTGCGGATCGTGGCACGCGGTGCACGCCATCTGCGTCGAGCAGCCGCCGAGCTGGTAGTCGCGTCCCTCACCCGAGCTGATCGAGCTGCCGCCGGGCTCGCGCGATCGCCGCACCCCGCCCTCCCACGTCCACGGATAGCGCGTGAACAGCACCGTGTGGCACTTCGCGCACGTGTGGTTGATCCACTGCGCGCGCGTGCCGGCCTCGCCGCGCGGCGGGTGGATGCCGACGAGCGAGCTCTGCGCCGCGAAGCTCGGCTTGACGTCGGGGTTCTGCGCGTGGACGCGCGAGCCGTTGTGGCAG